>DATIOB010000526.1:0-1871 GCA_035473605.1 Conexibacter sp. | reverse complement strand
TCGCAAGCTTCCGCCCGAGCCGGGAGCGCGTGCGCTCGTCGAGTTGCTGCCCGCGATCGTGTACGTAGCCGATACGGGCGTCGATGGTCGCTGGCACTACATCAGCAAGGGCGCCGAGGCGATCCTCGGCTTCTCGCCAGAGGACTGGTTGAGCGACGGCGGCTTCTGGGCGCGCCAGGTGCACCCCGAGGATCGCGAGCTCGTGTTCTCCCGCGAGGAGGAGCTCGCCGAGCCGGGCACGGCCGACGAATACCGGATGCTCCACCGCGACGGGCGCGTTGTATGGGTGCGCGACGAAGCCGTGCTGCTCACCGACGAGCAGGGGCGCACGCGCTGGCACGGCGTGATGCTGGACATAACCGACCGCAAGCTCGCCGAGCGCGAGCTCGAGCGCCGCGCGGCCCAGCAGGCGGCCGTGGCGAGATTGGGAGAGCGCGCGCTCGAGGGAGCAGAGGTCGCTCAGCTGATGCACCACGCGCTCGCCGAGGCCGCGCGCATCCTCGGTGTCGAGAAGGGCGCCGTGCTCGAGCGCTCGCCTGACGGGGAGACGCTCAGCCTGCGCGCCGGGCTCGGTCTGCCGCCTGCGCCCGAGCACGCGGCGCTGCGGCTCGAGCAGCTCCCCGGCGGGATCGCGCGGCAGATCGAGAGCCGCGAGGGCAGCTGGGGGGTGCTGTGGCTGGCGACTCCCGCCGAGGGCGCCTGGGCCGCCGCCGATGCCGACTTCGTGCAGGCGATGGCGAACATCCTCGCCGACGCGATCCAGCAGCGCGGGACCGAAGACCACATCCGCTACCAAGCGCTGCACGACCCGCTGACCGATCTGCCCAACCGCGTGCTGTTCCTCGATCGGCTCGGGCACGCGCTGCAGCGGCCGGGAGCGCAGATCGCCGTGGCGTTGCTCGATATCGACAACTTCAAGCTCGTCAACGACAGCCTCGGCCACAGCGCCGGCGACGAACTGCTGCGCAAGGTCGCCCCGCGGCTGACCGATGCGCTGCGTCCCGGCGACACGATCGGGCGGCTCGGCGGCGACGAGTTCGTCGTGCTGCTCGAGGAGGTGCCCGACGAGCTCGCCGCAGCGCGGATCGCCGAGCGGCTCGTCGCCGCCTTCGAGGTTCCCTTCGAGCTCGCCGCCGGCGAGCACTTCGCCAAGGCAAGCCTCGGCATCGCGCTCGCCGGAGGCGAGGACGAGCAGCAGCCGCCCGCACTGATCCGCGACGCCGACGCCGCGATGTACCAGGCCAAGGCGCGCGGTCGGGCGCGCTTCGAGGTGTTCGACGGGGCGATGCGTGCGCGCACCGTCAAGCGCCTGTCGGTCGAGAACGACCTGCGCCGCGCGCTCGAGCGCGAGGAGCTGCGCGTCGTCTACCAGCCGATCGTCTCGCTGAAGGACAGCCCGCCGGTCGCCGTCGAGGCGCTGCTGCGCTGGCAGCATCCCACGCGCGGACTGCTCGCGCCGGGCGAGTTCATCCCGGTCGCCGAGGAGAGCGGGCTGATCGAGTCGATCGGGCGCTGGGTGCTCGACACGGCCTGCGCCCAGGCCGCGCAGTGGCACGCCGCGCGCCCGGGCGCGCCGCCGCTGGGGATCGCCGTCAACCTCTCCGCCAGGCAGTTCGCCCAGCGCGAGCTCGAGCAGACCGTGCTGCACGCGCTTGGCAGCTGCGGCATCGAGCCGTCGAGCCTGTGCCTGGAGATCACCGAGTCCGTGCTGCTCGACGAGCCCGAGCGCGTGCGCGCGACGATCGACAGCATCGCGCGGCACGGCGTGCGCTTCGCGCTCGACGATTTTGGCACCGGCTACTCCTCGCTGGCCTACCTCGGACGACTGCCGATCGACGGGCTGAAGGTCGACCGCTCGTTCGTCGACGCGC
>DATIOB010000525.1:0-5747 GCA_035473605.1 Conexibacter sp. | reverse complement strand
GTCAGTGGAGGCTAACCGATCGCCCGCGCGCTATTCCGTGACGGCGACGGTCTCGATCCCGACCGGCTCGGTGGGACGATCGCCGTCGTCGGTCGGCACCGCCTCGAGCTTGTCGACGACGTCCATACCCTCGCTGACCTGTCCGAACACGGTGTGCTTGCCGTCGAGCCACGGCGCGGAGTCGGTGGTGACGATGAAGAACTGCGAGCCGTTCGTGTTGGGGCCGCGATTGGCCATCGCGAGCGCGCCGCGGACGATCTTGTGGTCGTTGATCTCGTCCTCGAACTCGTAGCCGGGACCACCGGTGCCGGTGCCCTCGGGGCAGCCGCCCTGGATCATGAAGTCTCTGATCACGCGGTGGAAGACGAGGCCGTCGTAGTAGCCCTCCGACGACAGTCTGCGGAAGTTCTCGACCGTCTTCGGCGCGTCCTCGTCGAACAGCTCGATCACGATCGCGCCGTGGCTCGTGTGCATGGTGGCCTGGGACATCGGCACTCCTCCGGGGGATTGCGGTGGTGGTGGGGGAACCTGAACTGCTCGCTGCGGTGGGTCCTGCTGCGACCCTACTACCCGTCGATCAGCTCGGCGATCCGGTCCAGCAGCGGCAGCTGGGCGGGCAGCAGCTTCTCGCGCGCCCGCTCGAGCGTGAACCACTCGGCGCGGTCGACCTCGGGGAACTCCGCGTGTCTGCCGGAGCGCGGCGGCCACTCCAGCTCGAAGCTGTTGGAGACGATCCTGGCGGGGTCGAGGTCTCCGGCGACCGCCCAGGCGGTCACGAGCTTGCCGCCCTTCTGTCTGACCTCCCCGAGCGGCACGATCTCGCCGGCGGGGAGCGGCAGGCCCAGCTCCTCGGCGAACTCGCGCCGCGCCGCCGTCAGCGGATCCTCGTCGTCGCCGTGCTCGCCCTTCGGGATCGACCACGCGCCGGCGTCCTTCTTCGCCCAGAAGGGGCCGCCAGGATGGACCAGCAGCACCTCCGGCTCCCCGCCGTCGAGACGGCGGTGGAGCAGGATCCCGGCGCTGCGTCTGGGCATCAGGCCCGGACCGGCTCCAGCCGCAGCTTGTGCCCGGCAACGTCGGTGCCGTCGACCGTCTCGACGACTCTCGCCGCGGCGCTCGCCGGCACGTCGAGGAAGGCGAACTGCTCCAGCACGCGGATGTTGCGGACCGACTCGCCGTCGATGCCGGCGGCGGTCGTGATCGCGTGGATCAGGTCCTTCGGCTCGATCCCCTGCGCGAGACCGCCGGCGATCACCAGGCGCGTGCGGCCGGCGTCGGCCGACGGGCCGTCGCCGTTGACCGGCGCGACGTCGTGCGGCTTGGCCTCGTGGCGCTTGGGCTTGACCTCGACCTTGCGGGTGCCGACTCTGGCGCCCTCGGTCCACGGCGCCATCGGCGTGCTCGTGTGCCGCTCGATCGCCTCGATCTCCTTCTTCTGCTTGGAGTCGTAGAAGGTGATCGCGCGGCCCGAGCGCCCGACGCGGCCGGTGCGGCCGATGCGGTGGACGTAGACGTCCGGCGAGGTCGGCACGTCGAAGTTGACGACGTGCGTGACCGAGGAGATGTCGAGGCCGCGAGCGGCGACGTCGGTAGCGACGAGGATCGGCAGGCGGCCGCTCTTGAACGACAGCATGACGCCGTCGCGCGAGCCCTGGCTCATGTCGCCGTGCAGCGCCTTGACGTTCATGCCGCGGTCGCGCAGCGTGCGGTAGAGCTGGTCGCAGCGGATCTTCGTGCGCACGAAGACGATCGCCTGGTCGGGCTTCTCCGACTCCAGCACGCGCCCGAGCATGTCGGCCTTGTCGCGCTGCGGCACCTCGAGCGAGAACTGCTCGACGGTGTCGACGGTCAGCGTCGCGGCTCTGACCTTCACGTGCACCGGGTTGTAGAGGTACTTCTCCGAGAGCTTTCTGATCTCCGGCGGCATCGTCGCGCTGAAGAGCGCGGTCTGGCGGCTGCCGGGCGTCAGCGCGAGGATTCTCTCGACGTCCTCGAGGAAGCCGAGGTCGAGCATCTCGTCGGCCTCGTCGAGCACGACGAAGCGGCAGCCGGTCAGCATCAGCGAGTGGCGCGAGATCAGGTCCTTCACGCGGCCGACGGTGCCGACGACGATCTGGCCGCCGGCGCGCAGCTGCGCCTGCTGGGAGCGGATCGGGGCGCCGCCGAAGACGGCGACGACGTCGATGCCCTTGCGTGTGCCGTAAGAGCGCAGCGCCTGCGTCACCTGGATGCAGAGCTCGCGCGTCGGCGTCAGAACGAGCGCCTGCACGTCGGAGTCGCTCGGGTCGACGTACTCCATCAGCGGCAGCCCGAACGCCGCGGTCTTGCCCGATCCGGTCTGCGCCTGGCCGATCATGTCGTTGCCGGCGAGCAGCGGCGGGATCGCCTGCTCCTGGATCGGGCTGGGGTTCTCGTACCCCACATCGCGCAATGCCTCGAGGACGGGCGCGGAGAGTCCGAGTTCAGCGAAAGTAGTCACTAGCCCTTCAGATTAGCCTCTGCGAGGCGGCAGGGGCGTGCGGTGCCGCACGTATCGTTCTCACGCGCGCGGGTCGAGCAGCAGCTTGCCGGTCGTGCGGCGGCTCGCGAGGTCGATCTGCGCCTGCGCCGCGTCGGCCAGCGGATAGGTCGCGCCGACGACGACGCGCAGCTCGCCGCGGCCGGCGCGCGCGAACAGATCGGTGATCGCCGCGTGCAGCAGGTCCGGCCGCTGGAAGAGGTGGTTGAACCAGAAGCCGGCGACCGTGCGCGAGGTCTTCAGCAGCTTGCCGGTGCGCAGCTCGTTCTGCTCGCGCGAGGAGATCCCGTGCACGACGATCCGGCCGAACGGGGCGAGCGCGTCGAAGCAGGCGTCGAAGACGGCGCCGCCGGCCAGCTCCAGCACGACGTCGACCGGCTTGCCGCCGTTGGCCTCCAGCAGCCGCTCGGCGAGGCCCTCGGCGTCGCCGTCGACGGCGACGTCGGCGCCCAGCTCCAGCGTCAGCGCGCGCTTCTCCGCGGTCGACGCGGTCGCGATCACGCGCCCGGCGCCGAGCGCGCGGCCGAGCTGGGTCGCGAGCGTGCCGACGCCGCCGGCGGCCGAGACGATCACGACCGACTCGCCCGGCTGCAGGCGCGCGCTCGTCTTGTACAGGTGCCACGAGGTCAGACCCTGGATCAGCAGCGCCAGCGCGGTCGCGTCGTCGACTTCGTCGGGGATCGGGAAGGTGCGGTCGGCCGGCGCGGTCGCGTACTCGGCGTAGCCGCCGCTGCCGCAGACCGCGACGACGCGCTCGCCGGTGTCGAGGCGGCGGCCGGCGACCTCGATCCCCGGCACCAGCGGCAGCTCGGCCTTCGCGACGTAGCCGTTGGCGCGCTGATGCGTGTCGGCGAAGTTGAGCCCGGAGCGGCTGACCTCGATCAGCAGCTCGCCGTCGGCCGGCACCGGTCTCGGCAGCTCGACGAGCTCCAGCACCTCCGGCCCGCCGAACTCTCTCAGCTGGATCGCGCGCATGGCCGCGGAGGCTAGAGGAGGCCGCGCGCGGTGGTCGCCGATACCCTGTACGCGCAACCGCCGTCCTCCTGCGCGTCCGCGCGCGCGTGGTGGGCGGGCTTCGACTCCGACCGAAAGACCTCTCTCTCCATGGCTCTCACCGTCGTTGGCTCGATCGCGTTCGACGCCGTCAAAACGCCCTTCGGCACCCGCGAGAAGATGCTCGGCGGGGCCGCTGTCCACTTCTCGCTCGCCGCCTCCTTCTTCACGCAGGTGCGCGTCGTGGGCCCGGTCGGCGACGACTTCGGCGATGCCGAGTACGCGATCCTGCGCACGCGCGGGACCAACACCGACGACGTCGAGCACGTGCCCGGCGGCCAGACCTTCTTCTGGCGCGCGCACTACGACTTCGACATCAACACCGCGCACACCGATGACACGCAGCTCGGCGTCTTCGGCGCGTTCGACCCGAAGCTGTCGCGGGAGAGCAAGGACAGCGAGGTGCTGTTCCTCGCCAACATCCAGCCCGACGTGCAGCGCGCCGTGCGCGAGCAGTCGAACGCCAGATTCGTCGCGCTCGACTCGATGAACCTGTGGATCGAGACGGCCCGCGATTCGCTCATCAAGACAATCGAGACGGTCGACTGCGTCCTCCTCAACGACGCCGAGATCCGCCAGCTGACCGGCAAGGCCAACCTCGTCCAGGCGGCGCGCGAGATCCGCGCGATGGGCCCGAAGGTCGTCGTCGCCAAGCAGGGCGAGTACGGCTCGGCGCTGCTGACCGAGGAGGGCTTCTTCGGCCTCCCCGCCTACCCGCTGGAAACGGTCAACGACCCGACCGGCGCGGGCGACTCGTTCGCCGGCGGCTTCGTCGGCTACCTCGCCGCGCACGCCGGCGAGGACCTCTCGCACGAGACGCTCTGCCGCGCGATGGCGTACGGCACCGCGATCGCCTCCTACAACGTCGAGGAGTTCGGCACCGAGCGCGTCTCGCGCCTGACGCGCGACGAGGTCACCGCGCGCGTCGCCGAACTGCAGCGGATCACGCACTTCGTCGACGCGCCGGTCGAGCTGCGGGCGTAGGGGCGCCGAGGCTACGGGCGCGCCAGGCGCGCGCCCAGCTTCTCGCCGCGGCGCGTCATGAACGCCAGCGGCGCCAGCATCACGCGCACGGCGGCGCCGCGGGCGGGGCTGGCGCGGCCGGCGATGCGCGGGCCGAGCACCGCGGCGAGCGTGACGAGGCCCGGCATCGGGCGGACGTACAGCTCGATCCGCTCGATCAGCCCGGCCGCGTCGAGCCGGAAGTGGATCGACTCGTCTATCGCGACGCCGCCGACGACGCCCGAGCCCTTCAGGACGCGCCCCCGCCCGTCGCCGATCTCGGCGTGGAAGCGGCGCTGCGAGACGACCGCGACGACCTCCTCCATCACGGCGGCGATCTGGTCGCGGCCGGCGAACTCGAAGTCGTCGGTGATCGGGGACTTCAGCGTCGCGTCGGGCGCGAGGCAGGCGCGGAGGCCGGCGACGTCGCCGGCCTCGAAGGCGGCGCGGTAGGCGGCGAGCGGGCTGGCGGCGTCGAGATCGGGCATGCGCGGCACGCTACGCCGCAATCCGGCGCGACTCAAGCGCGGGCGGCGCACGCGGGCGCCACTCACGCGCGAGCGACCAGCTCGACCGTCGCGAGGAAGGCGCGCACGGCGGCGGTCAGCGTTGTCGAGACGGCCGCGGACATCCGCATCCGCAACGGCTCGCGCAGGCGCACGGCGGTGACGTCGTCGAGCCCGGCGACGACGAACGCCGGCAGGAAGGCGACGCCGAGGCCGTGGCGGACGAGCTGCAGAGCGGCGTCGAACTCGGCCACCTCGTAGGCGATCGTGCGCTCGACGCCGGCGGCCGCGAAGGCGCGGTCGGCGGTCATGCGGTTGCCGTAGCCGGGCGGGAAGTCGATCAGCGTCTCGTGCGCGGCGCGCGCGAGCGAGATGCGGCGCGGGGCGGGCGGGCGCGCGGCGGGCGCGGCGGCAGAGCGCGACCTCGCGGTGCGCTGAGCGGCGCCGCGCGAGCCGCGCGGCCCGGCCAGCGGATGCTCCGGCAGGCAGACGAGCACGATCTCCTCGACGCTGAGCGGCACCAGCTCGACGCCCGCGGGCGCTCGCTCCAGCGAGACGAAGGCGACGTCGAGCTGCCCCGCCTGCAGCTCCTCGGCCAGCAGCGCCGAGCCGGCGCCGCCGTGGCGCAGCCGCACCGTCACGCCCGGATGCTCGGCGTGGAAGCGCGC
>DATIOB010000524.1:0-5053 GCA_035473605.1 Conexibacter sp. | reverse complement strand
GGGCCAAGAGGAGACCGACTGGTGGAACGACTGGGTCCACTCCGACCTGCTTGGCGCCAGCGAGGACCTCGACGACGGCGAGGTCGCGGCCAACGGCAACGTCGCCTTCGTGCGCGGCGACCGCGACGGCAACACGATCCAGCTCTACAGATCGAGCGGGCTCGGCAGCGCGCCGACGCCGACCTGCACGCTCTCCAACCCCTCCCCCGGCCCGCTCGGCGCGCGCTTCGTCGATCCGACCTTCTCGCCGAGCGGCGACGCGATCGCCTGGCAGGAGGGCGACGGCATCTGGACGACCACGCTGCCGGCGACCGGCTGCGCCGGGGCGCCGAGACTGACGATCGCGGGCGCCTCCCAGCCCGACTGGGGACCGGCGGCGATCAACCCCGGGCCGCGCGAGACGCCGCCCGGCGGCGGTGGCGGCGATCCGAGACCGGTCGTGCCGCCTGTGCCGAACCCGAAGCCGGTTCCGAAGCCGGCCCCGAAGCCGGTGCCCGACGTGCCGGTCAGACCGGTCGTGAGAGGGTCGAAGGGCGGCTGCGCCGCGCTCAAGAGCGCGGCCAAGCGCGACGCCTGCACGCTGAGAGCGTCGCTGGCGCGCTGCGCCTCCGGGCCGAAGAAGCGCCGCGCCGCCTGCGTCGCCAGCGCCAGACGCGCCGCCGCGCTGAAGGCGTGCGCGCGCAAGCCCGGCAAGGCCGCCCGCGCGCGCTGCGTCGCGCGCGTGAAGCGGGGCGGCCGTTGAGCGGGACTCAGGTGACGGGCTCGCCGTCGGCGGCGCGCTGCAGCGCCGCCACGTCGAGCTTGCCCATCGTCAGCATCGCTCTCATCGCGCGCTCGGCGCGGCTTCTGTCGGGATCGGCGAACAGCTCGTCCATCCCGGTCGGGACGACCTGCCAGGAGAGCCCGTAGCGGTCGGTCAGCCAACCGCACTGGCTCTCTCTGCCGCCGTCGGTCAGCCGCTCCCAGTAGTAGTCGATCTCGGCCTGGTCGGCGCAGTCGATCTCGAACGAGACCGCCTCGTCGAAGGTGAACTGCGGCCCGCCGTTTATGCCGACGAAGCGCTGGCCGTCCAGCTCCCACTCGACCGTCATCACCGTTCCGGCCTCGCCCGGGCTGCCCTCCGGGTAGTGGGTGACGTTGACGATGCGGCCCTCTCTGAAGACGTCGACGTAGAAGGCGGCGGCCTCCTCGGCCTGGCCGTCGAACCACAGGTTGGGGACGATCTTCGGCATGGGGTGCTCCTCTCGCTCGGGACCTCTCTCAGCTGAGACGGCCGCGGCGGGCGGGATTCATCGGTCAGCCGTCGCGCTCGACGCTCGCGAGCAGCAGCCGCAGCGCGGCGACGACCTCGTCGCGGCGCCCGGCGGGGATCCCGGCGAGCAGCTCGCGCTCGGTGGCGAGCTGGGCGGGGAAGACGCGGTCGATCAGCTCGACGCCCGGTGGCGTCAGCGCGATCAGCGCGCCGCGGCCGTCGTCCGGATCGGCCGCGCGCGCGAGGAGGCCGCGCGCTGTCAGCGCCTTCAGGCGCTTGGTCGTCGCCGGCTTGGAGGCGAGCGAGACGGTCGTCAGGTCGCTCGGGCGCTGCGGGCCGCCGGCGCGGCGCAGCGCGCTCAGCACGTCGAACTCGCCGCGCGTGAGGCCGTGGGCGGCGAGCGCCTCGTCGCTGCGCCGGATCGTCAGCGCGGCGGCGCGCAGCAGCCGGCCGAAGACGGCGACCGGGGCGAGATCGTGTCCGGGCCGCAGCGCGCGCCACTCGCGCTCGATCGCGTCGATCGCGTCGGCGTCGGGCGCGCGGTGCGCGTCGGGTGCGGCGGCCATCGCCACACCGTAGCAACTAGTTCACTGGTAAACTACTTCTCGCTCCGCCATGTCGACCACCCGCTTCGCATCGCTCCCCGCCCCGCGCCAGTTCCTCGCGCTCGGCCCGCACGCCGGCGCCCACCGCGTCGCGCTGCGCGCCGGGCTGTCGCTCGCGCTGCCGCTGCTGGCGCTGTACGCGACCGGCCACCTCGAGCTGAGCCTGTTCGCGACCTTCGGCGCCTTCACCGCGCTCTACGGCCGCGCGCACGGCCACCAGCCGCGCGCGCTGATGCAGCTGTCGGCCGCCGCCGTGCTCGTCGCCTGCGTCACGCTCGGCACCGCCGTCGCCGTCGCCCCTGCGCGCGACTGGCTGATCCTGCCGGTCGCCGCGCTCGCCGCCGCCGGGGCCGTCGCCGTCTCCGACGTCGCCCGCTGGCATCCGCCGGGCGCGCTCTTCCCCGTCTTCGCGCTGACCGCCTGCGCCGCCGTCCCGGGCGGCGCGGAGCGGATCCCGCTGGCGGCCGCCGTCGCCGCCGCGAGCGCGCTGATCGCGGTCGCGATCGGCGTTGCCGGGATCGCGCGGACCTCGTCACGCGGCCAGCTCGGCGCAGCGCTCGCGCTCCGTGGCCCCGCCGGCGCCGGGCGCACGCGACGGCCGGCTCCGCGAACGTCCCCGACATGGCCCGCTGCGCGACCGCCGCGCTCGTCGCCGGCCTGATCCCGACAGCGCTCGGGCTCGGCCATCCCTACTGGGCGATCGTCGGCGCGCTGGCGGCGCTCGCCGGCAGCGACACGAGCGCGCGGCTGCTGCGCGCCGGCCACCGCGCCGCCGGCACGCTGCTCGGCCTGCTGGTCGCGGGAGCGCTGCTGGCGCTGCCGCTCTCGCCGCTGGCGACGATCGGCGTCGTCGTCGCGCTGCAGGGCGTCGCGGAGCTGCTGGTCGGGCGCAACTACGCGCTCGCGCTGATCGCCGTCACCCCGCTGGCGCTGCTGATGGTCGAGCTGGCCCACCCCGTCGGCACAGCGACGCTGCTGCACGACCGCGGGATCGAGACGCTGATCGGCGTCGCTATCGGCGCCGCCGTCGCGCTGCTCGGCGGCAGGCGCGCGCCGTCACCGGTGCGCGCTCGCTGAGCCGCGCTCCGTCAGTGCGTCGAGGGCTCCGTCACGATCTCGGAGCGGTCGCCCGACCAGAGCGTGTGGAAGGTCCCCTCCTTGTCGACGCGCTTGTAGGTGTGCGCGCCGAAGAAGTCGCGCTGGCCCTGCACGAGCGCGGCCGGCAGCCGCTCGGAGGCGAGCGAGTCGTAGTAGGCGAGCGCCGAGGAGAAGCCGGGCACGGGGATGCCGGAGAGCGCCGCCGTCGCGACGATCCGCCGCCACGCCGCCTCGCCGTCGCGCACCGCGCCGGCGAAGTACGGGTCCTCCAGCAGCGTCGCCAGCTCCGCGTCGTTCGCGTACGCGTCGACGATGCGGTTGAGGAAGCGGGCGCGGATGATGCAGCCGCCGCGCCAGATCTTCGCGATGCTGCCGAGGTCGATCTTCCAGCCATACTCCTGCGCCCCGGCGATGATCGCGTCGAAGCCCTGCGCGTAGGCGACGACCTTCGAGGCGTAGAGCGCGGCGCGCACGTCGTCCTCGAAGCCGTCGCCGGCCGGCTGGATCTGCGGGCGCGACTCGATCGTCGCCTGCACCGCGGCGCGCTGCGCCGGCTTGCTGGAGACGGCGCGCGCGAAGACGGCCTCGGCGATCCCGCCGACCGGCACGCCGAGCCCGACGGCGTTCTGCACCGTCCAGACGCCGGTCCCCTTCGAGCCGGCCTGGTCGGTGATCACGTCGACGAGCGGCTTGCCGGTCTCGGCGTCCTTCTGCCGCAGCACCTCGGCGGTGATCTCGATCAGGTAGGACTCGAGGTCGCCCTCGTTCCACGTCTTGAAGACCTCGGCGACGGCGTCGACGTCGTGGCCGCCGACGCGCCGCAGCAGGTCGTAGGACTCGGCGATCAGCTGCATGTCGGCGTACTCGATGCCGTTGTGGATCATCTTCACGAAGTGGCCGGCGCCGTCGGTGCCGACGTGCGTGACGCACGGCTCGCCCTCCGCGATCGCGGCGATCGATGCGAGGATCGGCCCGAGCGTCTCGTACGCCTCGGCCGAGCCGCCCGGCATGATCGACGGCCCCTTCAGCGCGCCCTCCTCGCCGCCGGAGATGCCGGCGCCGACGAAGTTCAGCCCGCGCTCGCGCAGCTCGGCCTCGCGCCGGATCGTGTCGTGGAAGTTCGCGTTGCCGCCGTCGACGATGATGTCGCCCTCCTCGAACCGCTCCGCCAGCTGCTCGATCACGGCATCGGTGCCCTTGCCCGCCTGCACCATCACGATCGCGGTGCGCGGCTTGGCGAGCGAGGCGACGAAGTCGTCGATGCTCTCGCTGGCGACGAAGCCGGCGTCGGGGTGGTCGGCCAGCAGCGTGCGCGTGCGCTCGGGCGAGCGGTTGTAGACGGCGACCGTGTTGCCCTCGCGGCTGGCGAGGTTGCGCGCGAGGTTCGATCCCATCACGGCAAGGCCGACGACGCCGATGTTCGCGGACGATCTGCTCTGGCTCATCACTTCTCTTTCGTCATGGCGGGTCGACCTATCGTAGGGGCCGACCCGACGCGCGGTCCGTTGCGGGGCCGCCGTTCCTTGGATACGTTGGCGTTCACTCGACCAGGGGAGTTCCGCACGTGCACATTCCAGACGGCTACCTCAGCCCCGAGGTCGCGGTCGCGACGACGGTGGTCTCGCTCGCCGTCGTGTGCTCCGCATTGCGAGTTCCACGGCAGCGCGCTGAGGGGCCGGCGGGGGCGGTAACTCGCGGTCTGGACGGCATCCCGCTGGTCGGCGTCACCGCCGCCTTCATCTTCGCCGTGCAGATGCTCAACTTCCCCGTCGCGCACGGGACCAGCGGCCACCTGCTCGGCGCGGCGCTCGCGGCCGTGCTGCTGGGGCCGTGGCTCGGCTGTCTGACGGTGGCCGCCGTGCTGGCGATGCAGGCGCTGCTGTTCGCCGACGGTGGGATCGCCGCGCTCGGCGCCAACGTGCTGAACATGGCCGTGCTCGGGGCACTGCTGACGGGGTTGGTGATGGCGCGGATGGGCGTCTCAGCCCGCGGGCTCGGCGCGGGCAGCGCGGGCGGGCGCGGCTCGCGCGGCGCGGCGGGCGGGCCGGCGGCCTTCCTCGCCGTCGTCGCCGGCGCCGCCTGGCTGTCGGTGATGGCC
>DATIOB010000523.1:0-5588 GCA_035473605.1 Conexibacter sp. | reverse complement strand
AGCGGCGGGACGACGAGCTACCACCTCGCCGACCTGCGCGACAACGTCGTCGCGGAGGCGAGCGCGTCGCCGGCCGCGGTCGCGCCGACGGCGGAGACCGCATACGACGAGTTCGGGGTGCCGCAGGCGAGAACGATTGGCAGATACGGCTGGCTTGGCGCGAAACTCCGCTCGCTGGAGCTCGAATCCGGGGTTCTGAAGATGGGCGTGCGGACGTACATTCCGCAGCTCGGACGCTTCGCACAGGTCGATCCCGTCGACGGTGGCTCTGCCAACTCCTACGACTACGTCCATCAGGATCCGGTCAATCTGCTCGACCTCGACGGTCGCCAGACACGGTGTCAGGACGGCAAGATCTACCGAGCGGTCAACGCCCCCGGCGCGCCGAGAGGATGCGCGGCGTTCGCGCGGGCGCGGGCGAGACAGGCCAACCTCAAATACGGCGGCGCATCACAGACGGAGGCGCAATGCCGGACGGCGAACGTGCTGCTGTGGTTCGTCCCAGGCGGGAAGGTCGTCAAGGCCATCGGTTCGCGGGTGGCCCGGATGATCGCCAAGCACGGGCCGAGAGGCGCCAGCGGCGCCGGGATCATCGCGTGCTGGTGAGCAGATGCCGCTCTTTCAGATAAACAGACCGCCGCCGCTCACGCCGGCGGAGGCGATGGCGCGAAGAGCAGCGGTCATCCGCTGGAGCCTCCTGGTCGGCATCTTGTTCGTCGGAGGTGCCGTCACCCTGCTGTTCGACGGACGTGGCGGCTACGCGGCGTTGTTGATCGCGGTGATCGTCTCCAGCGTCGTGCAGGAGCTTCTGCTCTGGCGCTGGAGACGGAGAGCACGGGACGGACAGGAGTAGGAGAGGCAGGGACTGCACCGACCTCCCGCACTCTTCACCGCACCTTCACCTGCGCCCGTCGCGACGCGGAGAAACTGCCGTCACGGCCGATCGGCCGGCCGCACAGGGGGAGCTCCGTGTTGGGGAACGCGGAGGATGCGGGGACCGGGGCCTCGCCGCACGTGCTGGCGGCGAGGCCCCGAAACATCGGCATGACACTCCGAAATGTGGATAGGCTCGTCGGACCGGGGCTGCTTGGGGTCGCCCCGCGATCGAAGGGGAGAGCATGTCCACCGTCATCCGCCGCGCGCGTCCGCGCGCGGTCCTCGCCGTTCTGCTGGGGCTTGCAGCGACGGCGCTCGCGCCGACCGCGCACGCGCTCGCGGACGGGCCGAACTCCGGCACGCCATGGGTCGCGACGCTCGGCGACTCCTACATCTCCGGCGAAGCCGGCCGCTGGGCCGGCAACACCAACGGCGCGGCCGCCAACATCGACGCCGGCGGCGCCGCCGCGTACTTCGACAACGCGACCAGAACGGGCGAGCAGATCGTCCGCTGCCATCGCTCGACCGCCGCGGAGGCGCACATCGGCGGCGGCGTCAACTCGATCAACCTCGCCTGCTCCGGCGCGCGCACGACGACGTTCACCGACTCCGACGGCAACTTCAAGCCGGGGCTCGACTTCTACAGCTCGGGCGGCAACGTCGGGCAGGCGCTGGCGTTGCAGAACTTCGCCAGATCGAACAACGTCAAGCTCGTCGCGGTCTCGATCGGCGGCAACGACTTCAACTTCGCCTCGATCATCCAGACCTGCCTGACCGACTGGCTGACGTCGCCGTCGTGGTGGCCCGACTACTGCAACGACGACTCGTCGGTGACCGCCAACTTCACGAGAGCGAACGTGACCGCGGTGACCGCCAGAATCACGACCGCGATCCTCAACGTGCGCAGAGCGATGAGCACGGCCGGCTACGCCGACGGCGACTACCGCATCGTCGTGCAGGACTACGAGTCGCCGATCCCGAACGGCTCCGGCTTCCGCTACTCCGAGTCCGGCTACACGCGCCAGAACACCGGCGGCTGCGGCGTCTGGGACGCCGACGCCAACTGGGCCAACGGCACCGCCCTGCCGACGATCGCGGGCGCCGTCCACGGCGCCGCCACCGCGACCGGCCTGACCAACGTGCTGCACCTCTACCTCGGCAGCGCCTTCAACGGCCGCCGCCTGTGCGAGAACACGGTCGGGCTGCTGGAGGAGAGAGGGATCGCCAGATGGACGGTCGCCGGCGCCGTCGACCAGACCGAGTGGGTCGACCAGATACGGACCGTCTCGACGATCGGCTCCGACTACTTCATCCAGGAGTCGCTGCACCCGAACTGGTGGGGCCAGAAGGCGCTGCGCAACTGCCTGCGCCAGGCGTGGAACGGCGGCAGCCCGAGAGGCGGCACCTGCACCCGCACCGCCAACGGCCTGACCGGCGCCGGGGAGCCGGTGATGACGCTCAGATAGGCAGGATCGTCATCTGGCCCACACCCGGTGTGGGCTGGATGACGCTCCTCAGCGGATCAGCACGGGGGTCCCGACCGGGGTGCGCTCCCACAGGCGGGCGTTCTGCTCGTTGCGGATGCGCACGCAGCCGTGCGAGGGGCGGCCGGGGATCAGCCACGGCTCGTCGGTGCCGTGGAGGCCGACGACGCCGCCGGCCGGCCACTCGGTCAGCGTCGGCGCGTAGGCGGAGGTGCCGAGCGCGAAGCTGCCGTACAGCGGCTGCAGCCTGAAGCGCAGCTTCTCGCGCACCCAGAAGCGCCCGGGCGGGGTCGGCGTCGCAGCTGCGCCGACGCCGACCGGCACGCGCAGCATGACGCGCCCTCTGCGCCGCAGCGTCGCCGTCAGCGCGGTGCGGTCGACGACGATCTGGGTGTCGACGTGGTGCAGCGGGCCGAGCGCGCCGCGCAGCACCCAGCCGACGCGGCCGTTGGGGCGGCCGGGGACGCGGATCTTCAGCCAGCGCTCGCCGCCGGGCAGCGCGATCACGCTCAGCACGAGGTAGACGTTCGGCCGCCCGATCTCGGTCTGCAGCTGCGTGCGGGAGACGACGCCGGCGTCGCGCGACGGCTGCCTGCGGATCGTCGCGACGCGCGCCGGATAGGCCCAGTAGGAGGAGGTCGTCTCGTTCGAGAGGCGCTCCTCTCTGGTCGCGGCGATGCTCGTCGCGGCGGCGTCGGAGGGCGTCGCGAGCGCCGTCGCGCCGACGCACGCAAGCACCAGCAGCATCAGCGCGAGCGGGCGGCGAACTGCGATGGCTGCGGCGTTCATCCCCGTCAACGGTACGCGATCGGGTTGCGCAGCCATTGCAAGGTTTCGTCAGGTGCAATGAGCATGCAACAGCCGTGCAACGGCTGTGCCCGATTCTGTCGCCCATCGCGAAACCGGTCTCGTCGCACCGGCCTCGTCCCTCAGGAATCGGAGCACCCGCGCATGGAAGCCAAGCCCCCCGTCCCCGCTCGTCAACGCGCCCTGGCCAGCGCCGGCCGCAAGGTCGCCGTGGCCACCTCGATCCTCGCGCTGGGCGGGATCACGGCCGTCGCCGTCGCCGCTGACGGCGACCCGGGCGCCGCGCTGAGCGCGGTCACCGCGCTGGATCCGCTCGCGCCGCTGCAGGGCTTCTCGGTCTTCGTCGAGCAGGGCGCGACGGTCAAGGGCAACGAGATCGAGGGCTCGCTCGCCGCCGGCGGCGACCTGACGATCGCCTCCGGCGCCAACTACGGCGTCGGCCTCAACAACGCCGCGCGCTGGACGGCGAGCGGCGACTCGCGGCCGACCGCGCTCTACGTCGGCGGCAAGGTCGTCTGGCAGGGCGGCAGCGTCCACGTGCTCAACAACAACTTCGCCCACGTCGTCGACGGCACGGGCTCCACGACCGTCCCCAACGGCGGCGTGACGCACATCAGACCGACCTCGGGCTCCGGCCAGATCGACGTCAACACCTCGCAGCCGACCGGCGCGATCTTCGGCGCCCCCGCGAACGCGATCGACTTCGCCGGCGCCTTCGCGACGCTGCGCGCCAACGCCGTCGCGATCTCCAGCTGCGAGGCGAACCTCGCGACGACGAACGCCAACGGCGCGCCGACCGACTGGAACGGCACCAACCTCAACGTCTACCTGAATCTGACGGCGGGGCGGACGAACGTCCTCAACCTCACGAGCGATCAGCTGACGCGCGTGCAGACCTTCACGTTCGCCAACGGCGTGCCGGCCGACGCGTCGCTGCTGATCAACGTGACCGACTGGACGACCGGCGAGTGGGACGCGCCGAACTTCTCCGGCATCGGCCTCGACCAGGCGAGACGGATCTTCGTCAACTTCCCGACCGCCACGGCGCTCACGCTGAAGCCGAGCGCGAGAACGGTCGAGGGCACGATCTTCGCGCCGAACGCGACGCTCGACATCAACTCCAACAGCAACGTCGAGGGCGCGGTCGTCGCCGGCACGCTGACCCACACGGGCGGCGGCGAGATCCACGACGCCTACTTCACGCAGACGATCTCGTGCACGACGCCCGACGTCCCGCCGACGACGACCGAGACGACGCCGACGACGACCACGACGCCGACGACGCCGACGACGCCCACCACCCCGACGACCCCGACGACGCCCACCACCCCGACGACGCCGACGACCACGACGCCCACGACGACGACGCCGACCACGACGACGCCCACGACGACGACGCCGACCACGACGACGCCGACGACGACCACCCCCACGACGACGACGCCGACGACCACCACGCCGACGGACACGACCCCGACGACGACCCCGCAGTCGCCGGTCAGCCCGGTCGCCACGCAGACGACCCCGACGCCGGATCCGGCCGCGACCGGCAGAGGCGAGGTCAGGGGAACGGTCAGAAGCGGCGGCGGCAGACGCCCGCGGGCGGCGGCGCGGATCACCGGCTCGGTCGGCTGCATCAAGGAGACGGCGCAGGCGACCGTCGCCGGCAGACAGCTGCGGACGATCACCTTCCGCCTCAACGGAAGAGCGATCAAGACGGTCAGAGCCGGCGGCAAGCGCAGGCTGACGATCAAGGTGCCCGCGTCGAAGCTGGCCGACGGCGTCAACACGCTGACCGCGCGCGTCACCTTCACGAGCGTCAGCAGAGCCAGACCGAAGACGCTGAAGGTGAGCTTCTCGCGCTGCGCGCAGAACGCGGTGCAGCCGGCCTACACCGGCTGAGCGCCGCAGCGAAGTCCGCGCCCGTGAGCGGTCATCTCACCTGGCCGCCCGCGGGCGGCCAGATCGCGCCTGCGCCAACACTGCCGTGGCAACGCGGGCGCGCGTACGTCAGCATGGGGGACGTGCTCACGGAGGTCGCACTGTGCGGTGAGGTGCGCGCACGCACGCTTCTCGCCCCGCTGCCGAACGGACTCGCGACGCAGCTGTTCGCCTACCTGGTGCTGCACCGGCGGCGGCCGCTGCAGCATGCGGCGCTGGCCGATGCGCTGTGGCCGGCCGACCGGCCGCGCGACCCGCGCGCCGTGCTCAGCAGCCTGCTGTCGCGGCTGCGGCGCTCGCTCGGTCCCGACGCGCTGCCGGTCGGCCAGACCGTGCGGCTGGTGCTCGATCCCGACGCGACGGTCGACGTCGAGGAGGCCTCCGCCGCGCTCGTCGCCGCGCGCGCGGCGTTCGAGCGGCGCGAGCTGGAGGTCGCCTGGGAGCGCGCCGAGCAGGCGCGCGAGATCGCCGGCCGCGGGC
>DATIOB010000522.1:0-3335 GCA_035473605.1 Conexibacter sp. | reverse complement strand
GCGCGAGCGCAGCGCCGCGCAGCCGCTGACGCCGCTGCGGCTGTTCGCGGTCCCCAACGTCGCCGCCGCCAACCTCGTGCAGACGGTGATGATCGCCGGCATGTTCGGCCAGCAGTTCTTCATCGCGCTCTACCTCCAGCTCGTGCTCGGCTTCGACGCGACCGAGGTCGGCCTCGGGATGCTGCCGGTCGCGCTCGCGATCGGGCTCTTCTCGCTCGGGCTGTCGGCGCGCGCGATCGCGCGCGCCGGTGCGAAGGGCGTGCTCGTCGGCGGCCTGCTGCTGATCGCGGCCGCGCTGCTGGCGATGCAGCGGGCGCCGGTCGACGGCCTCTACTGGCGCGACGTGCTGCCGGCGCTGCTGGTGATGGGCGCCGGCGCCGGCCTCGCGATGCCGGCTCTGCCGACGCTCGCGCTCGCCCGCGCGACGCCCGCCGACGCCGGCCTCGCCTCCGGGCTGCTGAACACGACGCAGCAGATCGGCGCGGCGATCGGGCTGTCGCTGCTGGCGACGCTGGCGGCCTCGCGCAGCGAGACGCTGCGGGCCGGCGGCGAGGGCGCGATCGAGGCGCTCGCGGGCGGCTACCGGCTCGCCTTCGCGGTCGCCGCCGCGCTGGCGCTGGCCGCGGCGGCGCTGGCGGTGACGCTGCTGCGCGGGGAGCAGACCCCTGCACCCACGCCGGAGCGCGACGTGTACGCTGCCCGACCGTGACCGATGCCCCGCTTTCCAGAACCGTCGAGATCGCGTTGCGGCCCGCGACGCCGGACGACCGGCCGCTGCTGCTGCGCATCTACGCCAGCACGCGCGAGCAGGAGCTGGCGCAGGTGCCCTTCACGCCAGAGCAGAAGGCCGCGTTCCTGGAGCAGCAGTTCGCGGCGCAGAGCGCGCACTACGCGCAGCACCACGGCGACGGCTCGTTCGACGTCGTCGAGGTCGACGGCGAGCCGGCCGGGCGGCTGATCGTCTCGCGGCGGCCGCAGGAGCTGCTGATCGTCGACGTCGCGTTGCTGCCGCAGTTCCGCGGCGGCGGGATCGGCACGCGCCTGCTGGCGCCGGTGCTGGCCGAGGCCGACGGGCGCGGCGCGAAGGTCACGATCCACGTCGAGCACCTCAACCCCGCGCAGCGGCTCTACCGGCGGCTCGGATTCGCCCCGGTCGCCGCCGAGGAGCAGGGGATCTACCAGCTGTGGGAGCGACCGCCGGGCGGCGGCGCACCTCGACCTACGTGAAGACCGCCTCGTAGTAGAGGCTGTCGGCGTCGCGGTCGATCGGCACGAGGAAGATCTCCAGCCGCCCGAGCGCGGCGTGCTCGAGCGGGACGACCCCCTGCGCCAGCGGCGCGTCGGCCGGCCCGCTGAACTGGAGCGCGAACGGCGCGCGGCCGTCGTGACCGGCGCCGTCGAGCGCCGTCACGGCGTCGAGCCGGAAGGAGAGCGCGGCGGTCTCGCCGGCGGATGTCGTGGCGGGGACGACGAACTCCTCGCCGACGTGCGGGTGGCAGCGCTCCAGCGTCAGTTGCTCCAGATCCGAGGGCATCGCGCGATGATGACGGCGACCGCCGCGCGCCGCGCCGGTCGGGGCGCGGCGGGTGCCTCAGGCCGCGGCCAGCGTCGCGCGCCGCGCCAGCTCCGTGCGGACCAGCGGCGCGACCTCGGTCGCGAACAGCTCGATCGAGCGCAGCACGTCGCTGTGGTCGACGGCGCCGAGGCTCATCTGCCCGACGTAGCGGTCCATCCCGAACAGCTCGTGCTCGTAGAGGATCTTCTCGGCGACCTGCTCCGGCGTGCCGACGGCGAGCGCGGCCTGCGGTCCGCGCAGCGCCTCGTACTCGCGTCGGCCCGAGGGCGGCCAGCCGCGCTCGCGCCCGACGCGGTTCATCACCTCGAGGTAGGAGTGCGCGAAGGCCGAGTCGGCCTGCGCCAGCGTCTCCCCCACGAAGGCGTGCGTGTTGATCGCCAGCCGCTCCTCGCCGGGCGTGTGGCCGGCGGCCGCCCACGCCTCGCGGTAGAGGTCGACGAGCGGTCTGAAGCGGGCCGGCATGCCGCCGATGATCGCGATCGTGAGCGGCAGGCCGAGGGTGCCGGCGCGCACGACCGACTCCGGCGAGCCGCCGACGGCGACCCACACGGGCAGCGGGTCCTGCACGGGGCGCGGCCAGACGGCGACGCCGTCGAGCGCCGCGCGATGGCGGCCCGACCAGGTCACGTTCGAGGGGTCCTGCGCGAGCGCGATCAGCAGCCGCAGCTTCTCGTCGTACAGCTCGTCGTAGTCGTCGAGGTCGTAGCCGAAGAGCGGAAACGACTCGATGAAGGAGCCGCGCCCCGCCATGATCTCGGCGCGCCCGCCGGAGATCAGGTCGACCTCGGCGAACTGCTGGAAGACGCGCACGGGATCGTCGGAGCTGAGCACCGTGACTGCGCTGGAGAGGCGGATCTGCTCGGTCTGCGCGGCGACCGCGGCGAGCGCGACGGCCGGCGAGGAGACGAGATAGTCAGGGCGGTGGTGCTCGCCGATCGCGAAGAGGTCGAGCCCGGCCTGGTCGGCCAGCCGCGCCTCCTCCAGCAGGTTGCGCATGCGCTCCTGCGGGCTGATGCCGGCGCCCAGATCGGCGAAGGTGGCGAGTCCGATTTCCATGCTTCTCAGCCTAGCAGGTAGTTGTGTGCGCAATCAACATGGTGCCGCGCTAGGGTGTGGCGCATGCGCATTCGCCGCAGCGCCCGCAAGCCCACGGCCAGCTCGCCCGGCCGCCGCCCGCTCCGCCGCCTGCTGATCGCCGCCTTCGCCTGCGCCGCCGCCGTCGTCGCGCTCGTCGCCGGCGCCAACGCCGTGGTCCTGCTCGGCGGCAGCTCCTCCTCGTCGGTCGAGCAGGCGCCGCACGCGCAGGTCGCGCTGCTGCTCGGCGCGCAGGTGCACGAGGACGGCCGGCCGTCGGCGATGCTCGCCGACCGCATCGCCGTCGCCGCCGACCTCTACCGCGCCGGCAAGGTCGACCGCGTGCTCGCCTCCGGCGACCACGGCACCGTCGGCTACGACGAGGTCAACACGATGCGGCGCGAGCTGATCGCCGCCGGCGTGCCGGCGCGCGACATCTTCACCGACCACGCCGGCTTCGACACGTGGGACAGCTCGGTGCGCGCGCGCAAGGTCTTCGACGTCTCCTCCGCGCTCGTCGTGACGCAGGGGTTCCACCTCTCACGGGCCGTCTGGCTGGCGCAGCGGGCCGGGCTCGATGCGACCGGCGTCGCCGCCGACCGGCAGGGCTACGGCCGCTCGCAGCAGCGCAGCGAGGTGCGCGAGGTGCTCGCGCGCGTGAAGGCCGTCGGCCAGGTCGTGACGG
>DATIOB010000521.1:0-6257 GCA_035473605.1 Conexibacter sp. | reverse complement strand
CGGCTACCCCGAGGTCGCCCGCATCATCCACGGGCACCCGACCCTGTCCGAGGGCGTCATGGAAGCCGCGCGCGACGCCGACGGCTGGCTGATCCACGGGTAAGGAGCAGTTCGAGTGGCGCCGGGGTCCTCACTTCGCGTCACGCAGCACTCCGCGGCCGTGTCCCCTTCCGAGGGGACGCGGCCGTCGTTCTTCTACGACCTCGGCGATCCCGAGTCGTACCTCGCCGCCGAGCGGCTGCCGGCGCTGCTGCCGCAGGCAGACTGGGTGCCGGTCGCGGCCACCGGGCTGCCGGAGGGCGGGATCGCCGACCGCCCCGGCCGCCGCGCCGCGATCGAGGCGCTCGCCGTCAAGCGCGGCGTGCAGCCGCTGCGCTGGCCGCCGCGGTGGCCCGGCGAGACGCGCCGCGCGCTCGTCGTGGCCACCTACGCGAAGCAGATCGACCGCACGACCGCCTTCTCGCTCGCCGCCTTCCGGCAGGCGTTCGCGGGCGGGCGCGACCTCGCCGACGACGAGACGCTGCTGCTGGCGGCGACCGCCTGCGAGGTCCACCCCGACGTCGTCGTGAAGGCGCTGGAGCGCGAGCCGGTGCTCGGCGCCGCGCTCGACCTCGCGACCGCCGCCGCCGTCGCGGCCGGCGTCAAGCGCGTGCCGGCGCTCGTGTGGGAGGGCCAGGTCTTCCACGGCGACGTCGCCGTCGACGTGCTCGCCGACATGCTGCAGGTCGCGCAGGGGCGGGCGGCCGCGATCGCCGAGGCGCTCGCGCGGAGACCGCTCTCGTGAAGGCGCGGGCAGCCTACGAGCTGATCGTCGCGCGCGAGGGGCGCGGGCCGGCGCTGTTCGCCGCGCCCGACCGCGTCGACCGGGTCGAGGTCGTCGAGATCGTCAGCGGCGAGTCCGTGCTGTTCTGGGAGCTGGAGCCGCGCGCCGCCTCGCGGCTGGCGCGGGCGCTGCGCGAAGACCTCGGGCGGCTCGAGGCCGACGCCTTCATCGCAGCCTGGCGCGCCGCGCAGGAGCGCGAGCGCGGCGAGCGCTGAGCACGCGGTCGGGTCGATGCCGGGTGAGTGGCATGCAACCCCCCGAGCGGGGGAGATTCGCGAGCTTCTGGAACCGGTTCCAGCGTCTCCTTCGCTATCGTGCGGGAGACCGCCGATAGCAAATCGGCAGGACGAGCAGCGCAGGTCAGTACTCGAAAGGAACCCGCCGTGCCGGACGTCGTGATGCCCCGCCTGTCGGACTCGATGGAGGAGGGCACGATCATCAAGTGGTTGAAGGCCTCCGGTGATGACGTGCAGCGCGGTGAGGAGCTCGCCGAGATCGAGACCGACAAGGCCAACATGGTCTACGAGGCCGACGCCTCGGGCACGTTGGAGATCGTCGCCGAGGAGGGCGCGACGCTGCCGATCGGCGAGACGATCGCGAAGCTCGGCGACGGCAGCGCGCCGGCCGCGAAGGCCGAGGCGCCGAAGGCCGCCGCCGCGGAGTCGAAGGACGCGCCGGCCGAGGCGCCCGCCGCCGAGAGCGCGACCGCGACCGCCGACCCGGCGCCCGCCTCCCCGTCCGGCGACGACGGCGGCGCCAACGGCAACGGCAACGGCCGCGTGAAGGCATCTCCGGTCGCGCGCCGGCTGGCCGAGGAGCTGGGCGTCGACCTCGGCGCGCTGGAGGGATCCGGCCCCAACGGGCGGATCGTGAAGGCCGACGTCGAGGGCGCCGCGAAGAGCGCACCGGCCTCCGAGGGCGCTGCGCCCGCCGCGGCCGAGAGCGCCGCTGCCGCGCCGGCCGCCGAGGCCGCGCCGCAGAAGCCGGCGAAGGAGGTGCCGGGTCCGGTCGTCTCCGGTGAGGCCGGTGTCGGCAAGGGCGAGACGACGACGGTCGAGCTGACGCGCACGCAGCAGGTGATCGCGCGGCGGATGGCGGAGTCGAAGGCGACGATCCCCGACTACACCGTGACGACCGAGGTCGACATGGAGGCCGCGGTCTCGCTGCGCGAGCAGATGAAGGCCGCCGCGACCGAGACGCTGCGCGCGCCTTCGTTCAACGACATGGTCGTGAAGGCCGCCGGTCTCGCGCTGCGCGAGCATCCGAAGGCCAACGGCGCCTACAAGGACGGCAAGTGGGAGCTGTACGGCCGCGTCAACATCGGCATCGCCGTGGCGACCGACGACGCGCTGATCGTGCCGACCGTCTTCGACGTCGACAAGAAGGCGCTCGGCGAGATCTCCCGCGATGCCCGCGCGCTGGCCGCGCGCGTGCGCGCCGGCAAGATCACCCCGCCGGAGCTCAGCGGCGCGACCTTCACCGTCTCCAACCTCGGCATGTTCGGCACGACCGAGTTCACCGCCGTCATCACCGCCGGCCAGGCCGGCATCCTGTCGGTCGGCGCGCTGCGCGACGAGCCCGTCGTCAAGGACGGCCAGGTCGTCCCCGGCAAGCGCATGAGCATCACGATCGCCGCCGACCACCGCATCATCAACGGCGCCGAAGCCGCGCAGTTCCTCGCCCGCATCCGCGAGCTGCTCGAGACGCCCTTCTCACTCGCCTTCTAGGCGGCCCCGTCGCACCCGAGCGCGCCCCCGACCGCGGGGCGCGCCCGGCGTGCGCGACGTTCAGCCGACCGCCGCGTAGGCGGTCTCGCCGTCCGGGTCGGCGTCGGCCGCGCGCTGTCTGCGCAGCGTCGCGAAGGCGAAGAGGGCGGCGATCAGCAGCAGCGCCGCGGCGACCCAGTATGCGGTCGAGATGGCGGTGGTGACCGCCTCGCGCAGCTCGTGGACGATCGCCTCCGGAACTCTCCCGGCGGCCGCCGTGCCGCTGCCCCCGCCGTCGGAGTTGAGCGCCGCCTCGAGCTGGTGCGCCTGCGCCGCCGGGATCTGGTTGCGCGCGATCACGTCCTCGACCTGCGACAGCTGGACGTTGGCGACGACCGTGCCCATCAGCGCGATGCCGAGCGTCGCGCCGACCTGCCGCACGGTCTGGATCACGCCCGACGCCTGGCCGCGCAGCAGCATCGGCGCGGCGTTCATCGCGTCGGTGTTGGCCGGGCTCATCGTGAGCCCGATGCCGATCCCCATCAGCACGTAGCCGGGTGCCATCCAGGCGTAGCTCAGCTCTCTCATCCAGAGTGCGTTCCACATCAGCGCGAGTGCGACGCAGGCGGCGCCGGCGGCGACCGGCAGGCGCGGGCCGATGCGGTCGTAGACGACGCCGATGCGGGGCGCGATCAGCAGCAGCGGGATCGTCAGCGGCAGCAGCGAGAGCCCTGCCTCGATCGCATCGAAGCCGAGCACGTCCTGGACCCAGATCGCGCCGAAGACCGAGACGCCGGTGATCGCGAACTGGATCGCGGCCAGCGCGACGTTGTCGCCGCGGAAGTTGCGGTTGGCGAACAGCCGCAGCTGCACGAGCGGCTCGCGCTGGCGCAGCTCCCAGGCGATCGTCGCGGGGATCAGCACCGCAGCCGCGACCAGCAGGCCGATCACCGCCGTCGAGCCCCACCCCCACGCCCGCGACTGCATCAGCGCGAGCACGAGCGCGCCGATGCCGAAGACGATCAGCGGCGCGCCGACCCAGTCGACTCTGCCGCCCTGCGGTCTGTCGGGGCGCATCGTCACCTGCGCCAGCGCCAGCATCGCGATCCCGACGGGCAGGTTGACGAAGAAGACCGCGCGCCACGAGACGCTCTGCACGAGCAGTCCGCCGATCAGCGGGCCGAGTGCGAGGAAGAGCATCGAGACGCCCGCGTAGACGCCCATCGCCCGGCCGCGCTCGCCGGGCCCGAAGCTGTTGATCACGATCGCCCCGGAGGCCGGCGTCATCATCGCCGCGCCGATGCCCTGGAGCGCACGCGCGACGATGATCCACGTCTCCGACTGGGCGAAGCCGCAGGCCGCCGAGGAGACGACGAACATCAGCGCGCCGAGGCGGAAGATTCTGACGTTGCCGAGGATGTCGCCGGCGCGGCCGCCGAGCGCGACGAAGACGGCGATCGAGAGCAGGTAGGCGTTGACCACCCACTGCACGCCGGTCGTCGTCAGGTCGAGGTCGCGCTGCATCGTCGGCAGCGCGACGGAGACGACGGTCTGGTCGATCAGCATCATCGACAGCGACCCGGTCATCGTGATGAGGATCCACCAGCGGCGGTTCTCCTCGGTGATCCTCAGCTTGCCCATCCGTGCCTCTCCGGTTGCCGTGCCGCCGCCCTGCCCGCGATGCTGTGCGCCGCATGCGCATCAGACCGGGACAGGAAGCCGCCTATCGCTACGGCGTCGTGCTCGCGCTGTCGATCGTCGCCGTCGTCTTCTTCATCGTCGCGCCCGATCGTCCTTTGAGCCGGGCGGTCGGATTGGTGCTGACGGCGTCGATGCTGGTCGTCGTCGTCGTGACCGGCCGCGGCGGCGCCGCGCTCCGGCGCCTCGTCGCGCTCGCGGCCGGCGGCGTCGCGTTCGGCGTCGCGCTCGCGGTCGCGACGCATGGGCTGGAGCCGTGGGTCGGCTCGCTGCTCGGGGTCGTGCTGGTCGGTGGGACGCTCGTCGAGCTGGTCGTCGGGATCGCGCGGATGCTGCGTGCCCAGGGCGTGACGATCAGGGCGGTCTCCGGTGCGCTCTCGGTCTACCTGCTGTTCGGCCTGCTGATCGCGCTGCTGGTGACCGTCGGCGCCCGCCTCGGCGACGGCGACTTCTTCGCGCAGGGGACCGACGGCACGCAGAGCCAGCACGTCTACTTCGCCTTCACGACGATGACGACGACCGGCTACGGCGACCTCACGCCTGCGACCGCCTACGGCCGCGCGATCTCGGTGATCGCGATGCTCGTCGGCCAGATCTACCTCGTCACCGTGATCGCGATGCTCGTCGGCAACCTGCGTCGCCGCAGAACCGACTGAGCATCGCGCAGCGGCTGCGGCCTACGCCTCCTCGGCGAAGGTGTCGCGCAGCTTCGTCTCGTCCTCGGTGGAGAGGTTCGTGTAGAGCAGCTCGGCGTTGGAGAGGTCGAACTCGGCCTCGACCTTGTCGAGCACGGCGTCCGAGGTCAGCAGGAACAGCGCCGAGGTGCCCGGCGTGATTCTGTCGCGCGCCTGCGCGATGAATCTGTCGTCGATGCCGACGTCGGTCAGCGAGCCGGCGAGCGCGCCGGCGGCCGCGCCGACGGCGAGGCCGAGCAGCGGGATGAAGAAGATGAGGCCGAAGAGCAAGCCCCAGAAGGCGCCGCCGAGCGCGCCGGCGCCAGCGAGGTTGTGGAGCTGACGGGTCTTCGGCTTCTTCTTGCCCTCCTCCCAGCTCACGATCGCGGCGTCGTGGACCTTGATCAGGCCCTGCGACTGCAACGACTCCAGCTTCTCGACCGCCTGCTCAGCCCCTTGCGGGTCGTTGATCTTCCAGACCGTGAGCGTCGCCATGGAACGTCCTTTCGTTGGTGATGGACCGAACCTACGGACCTCTTGGCAGCGCGTCAACGAGCGTTCGCGAGACGGCCACAATCGTGCAGCTTCTTCACTGTGAACGCGCACGCGCCCGGGTAGGGTTGGCCGGTGAGCACCGGGTCGCCGCGCTGGAGCCGTCTCGATCCCGACGTCCGTCGCGGCGAGATCGTCGACGCCGCCAGACGGCTGTTCTCGACTCGGCCCTTCCAGGCCGTCTCGATCACGGCGATCGCCGAGGAGGCCGGCGTCTCGCGCGCGCTCGTGACGCACTACTTCGGCGGCAAGCGCGATCTCTTCATGGCCGTCCTGCAGCAGCTCGGCGCGGCCGGCAGCGTGGTGCCGCGCACCGACCTCGGCCTGCCGATCGACGAGACCGTCGCGCGCAACGTCGACGCATGGCTCGGCTTCATGGAGGAGAACCGGCAGATCTCCTACGCGGTCGCCTCGATCGCCGCGCTCGACCGCGAGCCGGAGGTCGCGCGGCTGGTCGACGACGTGCGCGACGCGATCGTCGACCGGATGCTGACCAACCACTTCGGCACGACCGAGGTCCCCGGCCACGTCCGCTTCGTGCTGCGCTCCTACACGGGGCTCGTGCAGGTCGCCGTCTCCGACTGGCTCGGGAGCGACCGCGCGACGCGCGCGCAGGTCCACGCGCTGATGACGCACGGCCTGCTGGCGCTCGTGCGCGAGGCGGTGCCGGCCGTCGGCGCGGCGAGCGCCGACGGCGGCGACGGCGCGGCTCCGAGCGCCGACGGCGACAGCCCGGCCCCTTAGCTCGTCAGCCCGATCGCCTCGAGGTCGAGCGGGTGGACCCACGACTCGGCCAGCATCCGC
>DATIOB010000520.1:0-2689 GCA_035473605.1 Conexibacter sp. | reverse complement strand
CCCCCCGCTCAGTTTGCGTCGACGCGCACCTGCACCCGTCTGGTCGTCAGCTCGGGCCACGGCCAGCCGGGCGTCTCGCGCACGAGCGCGCGGAAGGAGAAGATCGTGTCGCGCGTGAGGTTGACGAAGCGGTAGCGCCAGCGGTATCTGCCGTTCGCGCCGGCGTGGACGGTGCCGACGGTGCGCCACTCGCCGCGCACGATCGCCTGCAGCTCGACGACGGCGCCGCGCGCAGCGGTGCCGGCACCGTCGAGGCGACCGCCGATCACGACCGCCTGGCCACGTCTGAGGCGGGCGCTCGAGCGCGTCGCGGTCAGCCTCGCGGAGACGCGCACGACGGCGGTCGCCCGCGCCGTGTCGGCCGCCTCGGCGGTCGGCGCGAAGGCCAGCTCGACGCGCTGCGCGCCGCTGCCGCCGACCTTCACGGAGAAGCGGCCGTCGGCGCCGGTCGTGACGGCCGGCAGCGTCCGCGCGCGCTCGGCGACGGTGCCCAGCTCGCGCGCGGTGACGGTCAGCCGCGCGCCGGCGATCGGCTGGCCGGCGGCGGTCCGCAGCGTGCCGGTCAGGCGGGCCGCGCGGGTGCCGGCGCGGGTCACCTCGCCGCGATCGAGTCGCAGCCGCGGCGTTCTGACGGCCGGGCTGCCGTTGCCGGCCGGCGACGGCAGCGGCTGCGGCACGACCGGCGCGGGCACGACCGGCGCGGGCGCGGGCGGGGCGACGACCGGCGGGACCACGGGTCCGCCCCCGCCGTCGTCCGGCCCGCCGCCGTCGTCGGGCGCATGCGCGACCGCGAAGGCGACCGGCCCGTACGGCGTCGCGTTGCCGGCGGCGTCGACGACCTCGCCGGAGACGCTGTGCACGCCGTCGGCGAGCGCGCTCGTGTCGAGCGCGAAGACGCGCGCGGCGGCGGTCGGGCAGGGCTGCGCGACCGTGTACGGCTCGCGGCAGGTGCCGCGCGGCCCGGCCGGCGCGAGCGTCTGCGGCGCGCCGCCGTCGATCGCCATCGTCATCGCCGAGATCCCGCCGCCGTCGTCGGCGCTCTCGACGACCAGCGTGCCGCGCTGGTCGAGCGGCTCCGGCTCGGTCAGCGAGCCCGACAGCTGCGGCGCCTCGGGCGCGACGGAGTCGTCGAGCGCGATCCGCGCGCTGTAGATCCGCGCGGTCGCAGCTCTCCCGCCGAACGGCGCGTCGCAGCCGTTGATGAGGCAGGCGACCGACAGCTGCACCGAGTCGAGCGCCACGCCTCTTCTCTCGTACAGGTTGGTCGCCGCCAGCGGCGCGGTGGCGCTGCCCTCGATGCTGCAGTTCCAGTTCGGCAGTGACAGCGACGAGGCGCAGCCCCACTCGCTGTCGGCGAGCGCCGTGCGGTCGCGGATCGAGGCGGTGAAGTAGTACTGGGCGCCCGGGCCGGACGCGGGTGCGTAGAGGTAGCGCCACAACGTGTAGCCGACGATCGTCGTGCCGGCCGGCGCGGCGAAGGTGAGGTAACCCTTCGGTGAACCGGCGACCGGGCGGTCGCCCGGCATCGCCAGCTGCAGTCTTCCTCCGCCGGCGCAGGTGTCGGACAGGGTGACGTCGTCGGAGGCGCCCGCGTCGCGCGTGCTGAAGCTCCAGCCGCTGGTCGGCAGCGGCTCGCCGGCCGGGCCGCGACAGGTCCAGACGTCGTAGCTGCCGGCCTGCGCCGCCGGCGCGGCAAGCGCGGTCAGCGCCGCTGCCGCCGCCAGCGCGGCGAATCCGCGCAGCAGCGCTGCGCCCAAGCCCGTCGGTGCTGCGTTCATTGCGTGCGTCTCCCTGCTGCGACCCTGCGACCTGTGGACCCCGGCGACCATAGCGCACGGCGTCAGAGCGTCTTGATCAGCCCGCCGTCGATCACGTAGTTCGCCCCTGTCACGTTCGCGCTCTTACGGGAGGCGAGCAGCACCGCCAGCGTCGCGACCTCCTGCGGCGTCGTGAAGCGGCCGGTCGCGAAGCCGCCGATGCCGGCGACGACCGCCTCGCGCGCACTGTCGGGATCGGTCCCCGACGCTCTCGCGACGGTGTCGGCGACACCGCCCTCGCCGAGCCACAGGTCGGTCGCGACCGGGCCGGGCGAGATGCAGTTGACGTGCACGCCCTTGGGCCCGAACTCCTGCGCCAGCGACTTGCTGAGGTTGACGAGCGCGGCCTTCGCGGCGCCGTAGTCGATCGTGCCGGCGTCCGGCTGGAAGAAGGCGTTGACGGAGGCGACGTTGACGATCGCCCCGCCGCCCTGCGCGACCAGCAGCGGCATCACGGCGCGGGTCGCGCGCAGCGCGATGAAGAAGTTCATCTCCAGCGCCCACGCGAACTCCTCGTCGCTGGTGCCGAGGAAGCCGTCGAGCCGCAGCCGCACCGCGCCGACGTTGTTGACGAGCACGTCGACGCGGCCGTGCCGCTCCACCGCCGCCTCCACCAGCCGCGCCGGGCCGTCGGGCGCGGCGAGGTCGACGGCGACGCCGGTGACGCCGTCGAGCGGGTCGAGCGCGGCGGTCGTGCGCGAGCCCGCGACGACGAGCGCGCCCTCGGCCGCGAGCGCCTCGGCGATCGCGAGCCCGATCCCCTTGCCCGCGCCGGTCACGACGGCGACCTTCCCGGCCAGTTCCAGATCCATCTCGGCTCCCTGCGATCGAAGAGGGTGACGCTGACGGCGGCGCCGGAGGCACGAGCATAC
>DATIOB010000519.1:0-4209 GCA_035473605.1 Conexibacter sp. | reverse complement strand
GGCGCAGGCGGCGGCCGAGGCGCTGGCGCTGACGCTCGCGAAGGAGGAGGCGCGCCACGGGATCCGCGTCAACGTCGTCGCGCCGGGGCTCGTCGCGACCGACATGGGGGAGCGGCTCGTGCGCGCCAAGCTCGGCGCCGGCAGCGCCGTCGTCGAGCTGGACGCGGCGCAGCCGTTCGGGCGCGTGACGCGCCCGCACGACGTGGCGGCGGCGGTCCGCTTCCTGCTGTCGCCTGCGGCGGCGCAGATCACGGGCCAGCGGATCGTCGTCGACGGCGGCAGCGACGCCTTCCCGGCGGCGGGGGCCGCGGCGCGCGGCTGAGGCGGGGCCGCCGCGCCGCGCTCAGGCGCGCGCGGCGGCTCTGCGTCTGCGTCTGGCGGCGGCTCTTCTGGGCGCCGCCGCTCTGGGCGTGGACGCTCTGCCGCCGGGCACCGCCAGCACGACCATCGCGTCCGCGAGCAGGTCCATCTGGCGCTGGCAGGCGACGTCGTCGAGCGAGGCGGCGTACTCGAACACGAGCCCGTCGAAGCGGTGGTTGACGAAGCGCACGATCTCGTCGAGCGGGATCTGCGGCTGGACGCCGTCGTTGGCGATGCCGCGCTCGAGGTGCTCGCGCAGCAGGTCGCCGCCGAAGCGGTTCCACATCACGTAGAGGTCGTCGTCGCTCTCGCGCTCGCGGATTCTCCACATCGCCAGCTCCATCAGCGCGAGCTGGAGGCCGACGTTGTCGCGCACCCAGCGCCACAGCGCGTCGACCGAGGCGCGCAGCGACTGCTCGAAGCCGAGGTCGTCGGGCACGTCGTCGAACGATCTCTCCAGCATCGCGGCGCCCTGGTCGGCGACCAGCTGGATCAGCTCCTGCTTGTTGCGGAAGCAGTAGTGCAACGAGCCCAGCGGGGCCTGCGCGCGGTCGGCGATGCGGCGGGTGGTGGCGCGCGCCAGCCCCTCTCTCGCGATCACCTCGACGGCGGCGTTGACGATGCTCTGACGACGTTCCTCTGCGGACAGATATGCCACGACGGCTCCAAGGGTCAGATGCCGCGAGACCCTCGAACAGGTCACGCGACCAGAATGCGCCCGCTGAGTCTATCGGGGCCTCGGGCGGTTGACAGCGGCAACGCTCCGGCAGATACTTGGTCGGCAAACCTGGTCAAGCGTCCTAATTGGGCGCATGGAGCAAGGGAGAGGCGATGTCGGTTCGGTTTCGCGCGGCGCTTGCCGCGGCGACGGCCTGTGCGGTGACACTGGCGGCATGTGGCGGCTCCGGTGGCGAGAGCACCGCCGCGGGCGACGGCGACGGCCGCGGCGGCGACCCCGTCAAGGTGATGGCGCTCGGCCCGATCGACGCGCCGTCGTTCTCGATCCCGTCGATCGCGGTCGGCGCGAAGGCCGGCGTGGAGGCGGTCAACGCCGCCGGCGGCGCCGGCGGGCGCGAGGTCGAGCTGATCCTCTGCGACGACGGCAACGACCCCAACACCGCGGCCGGCTGCGCGCGCCGCGCCGTCAAGGAGGGCGTCGCCGCGATCGTCGGCGGCTACACCGCCTTCGAGCCGCAGGTCGTGCCGATCGTCGAGCGCGCCGGGATCCCCTGGATCGGCCCGACGGCGCTGCAGAACAGCACCAGCCCGAGCTACTGGCTGCTCGGCGGCGAGGGCGCGACGCTGGCGTTCGCGATGGGCTTCGACCTCGTCGCGCGCAGCTGCGCCCGCAGCGCCGGGATCGGCGAGAGCCTGTCGCCGGTCAAGGCCGGGGTGGGGCTGTTCGACCTCGGCGTCAAGGCCGCCGGCGGCACGACCGCGGAGGCCGCCTACGGCGCGCAGGGCACGGCCGACTGGGCCCCCGTGGTCGCCGCCGCGACCGGCGCCGGCGCCGACTGCCTCGCGATCCTCTCCTCGCCCGCGACCGCGCCGCAGATCGTCACCGCGGCGGCGCAGAGCGGCAGAGCGATCGAGCTGACGGCGCCGCTGAGCGTCCTGCCGGCACAGTCGGTCAGCGCGCTCGGCGGCGTCGCCGACGGCACGACGCTGATGAGCGGCTACCTGCCCTTCAGCGCCGACGCCCCGGCCGTCAGGAGACTGCGCGCGCAGGCGCGCGCAATCGACCCCGAGGTGCCGCTCGACGCGGTGCTGGAATCGACCTACGCCGCGACGCTCGTCTTCGCCGAAGCCGCCAGAGGGCTCGACGAGGTCGACGCCGAGAGCGTCGCGGCCGCGCTGCCGCGGGTCCGCGGGTTCGACACCGGCCTCGGCCCGGTCGTCGACTTCTCGGCCGAGAACCCGGCGAGAGCGTTCGCGCGCGTCGTCAACACGAAGGTCTTCGTGCTGAGAGCGCAGGACGGCGAGATCGTGCTCGCGCAGCCCGAGCCGATCGACACGCTGCCGGCGTTCGAGGCGCTCGCGGCGGCCGGCAGATAGCGATGGCGGAGTTCGCGCACCTGCTCCTGCTCGGCCTCGGCGCCGGGGCGCTGTACGCGCTCTCGGCGCTGGGGCTGGTGCTCGTCTACCGCAGCAGCGGGGTCGTGAACTTCGCCCACGGCGCCGCCGGCGTCATCGGCGCGTTCGCCTTCTGGGACCTGACCGCGAACGCCGGCTGGGCGCCGCTGCCGGCGGCGGCGGCCGGCACGCTGGCGGCCGCCGCGCTCGGGCTGCTGACGTACCTGGTGGTGATGGTGCTGCCGCGCGGCGGCTCGGCGCTGACGCGCACGATCGCGACGCTCGCGGTGCTGCTCGTCGTGCAGTCGGCGGCGCTGCTGCGCTACGGGCAGGTGCCGCGCCAGGCGCAGCCGTTCCTGCCCGGCGGGATCGTCGACCTCGGCGGCGGCGTCACCGTCAGCGCCGACCGCCTGATCCTGCTCGCGACCGCCGTCGCGCTCGCGCTGGCGCTCGGCCAGGTGTACCGCCGCACGCGCGTCGGGCTCGCGACGACGGCCGTCAGCGAGTCGCCGCGCAACCTCGCCGCGCTCGGCTGGCGCGTCGGCCTGCTGTGCGCCGGCAACTGGGCGCTCGGGGGCGCGCTCGGCGGCCTCGCGGGCGTGCTGATCGCTCCGATCACCGGCGTCGCCGCCTCCAACGGGCTGCTGCTGATCGTCAACGTGCTGGCCGCCGCGCTGATCGGCGGGCTGACGTCGTTCCGCCTGACGCTCGCGGGCGGGCTGCTGATCGGCGTGCTGCAGGCCGAGCTGGCGCAGCACGACCTCGGCGTCAGCGGCCTCGCCGACGCGGTCCCGTTCCTCGCGATCGTCGCCGTGCTGGTCGTGCGCGGGAACGCGCTGCCGCTGCGCGGCTTCGTCGGCGAGCGGCTGCCGCGCGTCGGCAGCGGGCGGCTGCGGCCGGGCTGGCTGCTGACCGGCGCGGCGCTGCTGGCGACCGCGATCGGCCTCGCCGGCGACGCCGCCGCGAGCGCGATCACGACCAGCCTGCTGGCCGCGATCGTGCTGCTGTCGCTCGTCGTCGTGCTCGGCTACGCCGGTCAGCTGTCGCTGGCGCAGGTGACGCTCTCGGGCGTCGGCGCGCTGCTGGCCGCGCGGCTGGCGCGCGACCTCGGCGTGCCGCTGCCGCTCGCGCTGCCGCTGGCGGCGCTGGGGACCGTGCCGGCCGGCCTGGCGGTCGGGCTGCCGTCGCTGCGCACCCGCGGCGTCAGCCTGGCGATCGCGACGCTCGGGCTGGCCGTCGCCGTGCAGGCGCTCGTCTTCGGCAACGGCGCGATCGCGGGCGGCCAGGACGGCATCGTGATCAGCGCCAGCGGCGAGCTGGTCGTGCTCGGCGTCGAGCTGGACAGCTTCTTCCATCCGCACCGCTACGCGCTGCTGGTGCTCGGCGTGCTGCTGTGCCTCGCGCTGCCGGTCGCCAACCTGCGCCGCGGCCGCGCGGGGCGGCGGCTGGTCGCGGTCCGCTCCAACGAGCGCGCCGCCGCCGCGCTCGGCGTCGACGTCGTCGCGGCGAAGCTGTGGGCGTTCGCGCTCGGCGCCGCGATCGCGGGCGCCGGCGGCGTGCTCGTCGCCTACCGCAACCCGGCCGCCGTCTTCGACCAGTTCGGCGTGCTCGGCAACGTCAGCCTCGTCGCCTACGCGGTCGTCGGCGGCGTCGGCAGCGCGCTCGGCGCCTTCGCCGGCGGCGTGCTGCAGAGCGGCGGCGTCGGCAGCTGGCTGCTCGGCGAGCTGGCCGCCGGCGCGGCCCGCTGGATCGAGCTGATCGGCGGCCTGACGCTGC
>DATIOB010000518.1:0-2384 GCA_035473605.1 Conexibacter sp. | reverse complement strand
ACCGGCTCAACTGCATCGCGACCGCGCACTTCTACCGCAAGGGCGTCTCCGGCAGCATCGGCCAGGAGGCGTTCGAGTCGGCGCAGCGAGACGCCTGCCTCGCCTGCGAGCCGAGAAGAGCGAGCTGCCCCGAGGGCTCCGAGGTCTGCGGCGACGGCTGCTGCGAGGCCGGCCTCTGCGTCGACGGCGAGTGCGCCCGCCGCTGCGGCGGCGCGCCCTGCAAGCGCTCGCAGGACTGCTGCCCGCCGCGGATAGGCGCCGCTCCGGGCGAGATGGTCTGCTGCCCGCCCGGCACCGGCTGCTCGATCAACATCAAGGGCGAAGGGACGTGCCGCGCATGAGCCTTTGCCGCCCCGCCTCCGGAGGGACCCGATGACCGCCCTGCTGCTGCTCGCCCGCGTGGCGCTCGCCGCGACCTTCGCGCTCGCTGCCGCCGCCAAGCTGACCGACCGCGACGGCGGCCGCACGGCGCTGCGCGACTTCGGCGCCCCCGCGCGCCTGGTCGCGCCGTTGGCGCTCGCGCTGCCGCTCGCCGAGCTGGCGCTGGCGGCGCTGCTGCTGCCGGCGGCGACCGCGCCGCTGGCAGCGCTCGCCGCGCTCGCGCTCCTGGCACTCTTCACGGCGGCGCTCGTGCGCGCGCTGCACGCCGGCCGGGCGCCGGCCTGCAACTGCTTCGGCGCGCTCAGCACGCGCCCGCTCGGCCGCGGCGCGCTCGTGCGCAACGGCCTGCTGGGTGCGCTCGCGGCGGCGGTCGCCGCCGACGGGCTGCTCGCCGACGGCCGCGCGCCGTCGCTGGCGGCCGTGTCGCTCTCCGGCACCGCCGTGCTCGCGCTGGCCGGCGGTGCGGCGGTCGCGCTGCTGCTGAGTGCGGGCGCCTGGTTCGGCTTCGAGCTGCTGCGCCAGAACGGCCGGCTGCTGCGGCGGATCGAGCAGCTGGAGGAGATCGTCGGCGCCCGCGGCGAGTCCGCAATCGCCGATGGCCGAGCGGCCGCCGCGGACGCCGAGCCCGCCCCCGTGGCGAGCGTCGAAGACCTCGTGCTCGCCGCGGCCAACGGCGCGCCGGTCGCGGTCGGCGAGCTGGCGCAGGACGGCCGACCGCTGCTGCTCGTCTTCTCCGATCCCGCCTGCGGTCCCTGTCGCGCGCTCGTGCCCGACGTCGCCGCGTGGCAACGCGAGGAGGCGGGCGCGAAGGTCGTGCTCGTCAGCCGCGGCGCCGCCTCCGACGCGCTCGCGCACGCCCAGGAGCACGGCGTCGAGCGGCTGCTGCTCGATCCTGGCAACGCGGTCGCCGACGCGCTCAGCGTGATCGGCACGCCCAGCGCCGTGCTGCTCGACGCGGCCGGCGCGCTGCACGCTCCGGTCGCCGGGGCGGCGGCGATCCGCGAGCTGGTCGCGGCGGTCCGCGGCGGGGACGCGGACGCCGCGCCGCTGCTGGCGATCCACCACGTCGCCGCCTCCGACAGCGACGACGACAGCGCCGTCGGCCGCCCGGCCCCGTCGATCGACCTGCCCGGCCTCGACGGCCCGGTCCGCTCCGCCGATCTGGCCGGACGCGAGACGCTCGTGCTGTTCTGGAACCCCGCCTGCGGCTACTGCGAGCGGATGCGCGACGACCTGCGCGCGCTCGACCGGCGCGCCGCGACCGGCGACGGACCGCGGCTGCTGGTCGTCTCGACCGCCGACGAGGAGGCCAACCGCGCGCTCGGCCTCTCCTCCCCCGTCGCCTTCGACGACGGCTTCGCGACCGGTCACGCCTTCGGCGCCGCCGGCACGCCGTCGGCGGTCCTGCTCGCCGCCGACGGCACGATCGCCTCGGCGGTCGCGGTCGGCGGCGACGCGCTGCTGACGCTGGCGGGCCCGCCGACGGCGGAGGTTCGCTGAGCGGGCCGCGGCGGCGATCCCGGGTGTGGACCCGCGGGAGAGCGTCCCCGACGCCATACTCACGACCGCCGCCGGAACGACAGGAGCTGCCTCGTGGGACGACTGATCATCAACAGCGCCATCACCGTCAACGGCGCCTTCGAGGCGCCGGTGCCGGAGCCCGAGGGGTGGCTCGTGCTCGACCCCGACAGCCAGCGGGCGTCACTGGAGAAGTGGCAGGCGTCCGACGCGATGGTGCTGGGCCGCAAGACCTACGAGGGCCTCGCCGCGGTCTGGCCGCAGATGACGGAGCTGCCCGGGCTCGAGGCTTACGCGAAGCAGATGAACGGCATGCGCAAGTTCGTCGCGTCGCGGACGCTGAGCGGTCCGCTGGAGTGGAACGCCACCCTGCTGGAGGGCGACCTCGCCGACAGCATCCGCCGACTCAAGGACGAGCACGACGGCAACCTGGTCGTCTCCGGCGCCGGCGAGCTGTCGCGCGACCTGCTCGCCCTCGACCTCAT
>DATIOB010000517.1:0-8490 GCA_035473605.1 Conexibacter sp. | reverse complement strand
GGCGTGCAGGCGTGGTGGACCAACCCCGACCAGGTCTTCAAGGTGATGATGCCCTTCCTCGGGCTTGGCGTGATCGCGGCAGTGGTGTTCGTGCAGGAGGGACAGCGCCGCATTCCTGTGCAGTACGCGCGGCGCGTGATCGGCCAGCGGATGACGCAGGGCGGCCAGACCTACCTGCCGCTGCGCGTCAACATGGCCGGCGTCATCCCGGTCATCTTCGCGGCCAGCATCATGGCCTTCCCGCCGACGATCGGGCAGCTGATCAACAGCCCGTGGGCGACCGACCTGGCGAACTTCTTCAGTCCGTCGGACTGGGCCTACCTCGTCGGCGAGTCGCTGTTCATCATCATGTTCACGTACATGTACACCGCGATCACGTTCAATCCGGTGGAACAGGCGGACAACCTCAAACGCTACGGCGGCTTCATCCCGGGGGTACGACCAGGGCGACCAACGGCCGAGTTCCTCGACCGCATCCTCGCTCGCCTGACATTCCCGGGAGCGATCTTCTTGGCGCTCGTGGCGATCCTCCCGACGATCCTGATCAACTCGACCAACGCCAACTTCTTCTTCGGCGGCACGTCGATCCTGATCGTCATCGGTGTCGCGCTCGACACGATGAAGCAGCTCGAAGCGCAGCTGATGATGCGCAACTACGAGGGTTTTCTCAGATAGGAAGCCCCGTCGGGCCGGGCTTCGTGCGCGTTCGCGAAGCCCGTCCCGCGCGTCCCCGCAGTCGCGGCGCAGCACCACGCGACGGAGTGGAACGCGCAATGCGCAGCACATCATGTAAGTTCCGCTCCTCGTGCGTGAGCTGAACCTCATCCTCTTCGGCCCTCCGGGGGCCGGCAAGGGCACCCAAGCGGCTCGTCTTCAGGACGACTTCCGCCTGCCCTACGTCGCCACGGGCGACATCCTCCGTGCCGCCGTCAAGGACGGCACCGAGCTCGGCAGAGCCGCCAAGGCGTTCATGGACGCCGGCGATCTCGTGCCCGACGAACTCGTCATCGACCTGATCGTCGAGCGCATCAGCGCCGACGACTGCCTCGACGGCTTCATTCTCGACGGCTTCCCGCGCAACCGCGCGCAGGCCGACGCGATCGGCGCCGCCTTCGAGAAGCTCGACCGGCGCATCACCGCGGTGCTGCTCGTCGACGTCCCCGACGAGGATCTGCTCAGACGGATCACGGGACGGCGCGTGAGCGCCAAGACCGGCCGGCCGTACCACGTCGAGACCGATCCGCCGAAGCACGAGGGCCGCTGCGACATCGACGGCTCGCGCCTGATCCAGCGTGACGACGACAGACCGGACGTCGTCAAGAAGCGCCTCGAGGTCTACCACCGTGAGACGGAGCCGTTGATCTCGTACTACGACGAGAAGGGTCTGCTGCGCCGCGTCGACGGCACCCGCAGCCCGACGGAAGTCCACGACCACATTCGTGCCGTGCTCGCGACGCTGCGGCTCGAAGAAGACCTGTGATCGTCAAGAAGACACCGGAGCAGATCGAGAAGATGGCGGCGGCGGGCGAGATCCTCGTCCGCACGCTGAACCTGCTCCAGGCCAAGGTCCGCCCGGGCGTCACGACGCTCGAGCTCGACCAAGCGGCCGAGAAGTTCATTCGATCCCAGGGCGCGACGCCGGCCTTCAAGGGCTACCGCGGCTTTCCCGGTTCGATCTGCGCCTCGCCCAACTCGATGGTCGTCCACGGCATCCCGGGCCCGTACGCGCTCGAGCGCGGCGACGTGATCTCGGTCGACGTCGGCGTCGTCTTCGACGGCTGGGTCGCCGATGCGGCGCGCACCTTCCCGGTCGGCCCGATCTCGGCGGAGGCGCAGAGACTGCTCGACGTGACCGAGGGCTCGCTGTTCGCCGCGGTCCCGCAGGTCAGAGCGGGCAACCGCCTCGGCGACGTCTCGCACGCGATCCAGACCCACGTCGAGGCACAGGGCTTCTCGATCGTGCGCTCGCTGGTCGGCCACGGCATCGGCCAGCAGATGCACGAGGATCCGCAGATCCCCAACTACGGTCCCGCCGGTCGCGGCCCGCTGCTGGAGGAGGGGATGGTGCTGGCGATCGAGCCGATGGTCACCGCCGGCCGCCACCAGGTGCGGATGGCCGACGACCATTGGGCGATCTTCTCGCAGGACGGCTCGCTCGCCGCCCACTTCGAGTTCACCGTCGCCGTCACGGCCGACGGTCCGCGCGTGCTGACGCCGTGGCACGAGAGCGGCGCGCAGACCGCCGCCGCCGACGCCGACTGATTCGCGCGGCGACGCGCCAGTCGGGCGAGCCCCGTCTGCCATCGACATCTCGGCGCGAGGTCCTTCCGCCGGGTTTGGTACCATCAGCCGTCGCGCTCGGAACCGTGCCCGGCTTTCGCGCGTGCTTCGTCCTCGACGCGGTAGCGGCAGCCGTCACGGCTGCCAGAGCCGAGTCGACTGGAATCAGCCGAAAGGGATCATGAAGGTACGACCGTCGGTCAAGCCGATGTGCGAGAAGTGCAAGATCATTCGCCGCCACGGCCGCGTGCTGGTCATCTGCTCGAACCCGCGTCACAAGCAGCGTCAGGGCTGACCATGGCTCGTATCGCAGGCATCAACATCCCCCTCAACAAGCGCGTTGAGATCGGACTCACCTACATCTACGGCATCGGTCGCTCGAGATCGAACGAGCTGATCGCGAAGCTCGGCATCTCGCCCGATACGTACGTGCGTGACCTGACCGAGGACGAGGGCGGCAAGCTCCGCGACGAGATCGACAACCTCACCGTCGAGGGCGATCTCCGGCGCGAGCGCTCCCAGAACATCAAGCGTCTGATGGAGATCGGCTGCTACCGCGGCCTCCGCCATCGTCGCGGCCTGCCGGTGCGCGGGCAGAAGACCAAGACCAACGCGCGTACGCGCAAGGGCCCCAAGCGCATGTCTGTGGCCGGCAAGAAGAAGGCGGGGAAGAAGTAACGTGAGTCCAGCTCCGAAGCGCCCGCAGCGCGGCCGACGCAGAGTCCGCAAGAACATCCCGGTCGGCCAGGCCCACATCAAGACGAGCTTCAACAACACGATCGTCTCGCTGACTGACCGCGAGGGGAACGTGATCGCCTGGGAGTCCGCCGGCGGCGCCGGTTTCAAGGGCTCCCGCAAGTCGACGCCGTTCGCCGCGCAGGTCACCGCCGATGCGGCTGCGCGCAAGGGCATCGAGCACGGCCTCCAGAAGGTCGAGGTCTTCGTGAAGGGCCCCGGTTCCGGCCGCGAGACCGCGATCCGCTCGCTCCAGGCCGCCGGCCTCGAGGTCACGGGCGTCAAGGACGTCACGCCCCAGGCGCACAACGGCTGCCGTCCGCGGAAGCGGCGGCGGGTCTAGGGAAGCGGCGCGTGCGCGCGCAGCAGGCGAACGCCACGATCCCGGGCGCCTCGGCGCCTGGCGTCGCCACGACGCCGGCCCTGCCGGCGTCTGCTCCGCGCACCGCGCACCCCTCGAAGTAAGCCTTGCTCCGTCGCGAGGCCGGTGCCGTACGGCCTCCGCGACGCCCGGATGATCCGCCCCGCGGCGGGCGGCGCTCACGACACGACACGATTGGAACCGAACCCGATGCTTGACTTCCAAGTCCCCCGAATCACCACAGAGACCGTCGAGGAGAACCGCGGCTCCTTCACGATCGAGCCGCTTGATCGCGGGTTCGGCTACACGTTCGGCAACTCCCTCCGCCGCGTCCTGCTCTCCTCGCTCGCGGGCGCCGCGGTCACGAGCGTCCGGATCGAGGGCGTCGCGCACGAGTTCTCCACGATCGCCGGCGTGAAGGAGGACGTGACCGACATCGTCCTCAACCTCAAGGGCATCGTCTGCCGCATGCACTCCGACGCGACCGAGATCGAGGCGCCGCTCGTCGTGACCGGCCCGGGCGAGATCACCGCGAAGGACATCGACCTGCCCTCGGGCGTCGAGATCCTCAACCCGGACGCGCACATCGCGACGCTCGAGAAGAAGACGAAGCTCGAGGTCTACCTCACGATCGGGCGCGGCCGCGGCTACCGTCCGGCCGAGGAGAACAAGTCGCCCGACCAGCCGATCGGCGTCATCCCGATCGACTCGATCTTCTCGCCGGTGCGCCGTGTCGCGTACGCCGTCGAGCAGGCGCGCGTCGGCCAGAAGACGGACTTCGACAAGCTGACGCTCGACATCGAGACCGACGGCTCGATCGACCCGCACGCCGCGCTGCGCGAGGCGGCCGAGATCCTGATCTCGCAGCTGGCGATCTTCACCGACGCCGACCGCGTCATCGAGCTGCGCGACACGGGCGGCCTCGGCGCGCTCGAGCCCGGCCTCGCCGGCGGTGTCGGCGGCGCGGGCGCGGCCGGCGGCCCCGGCGGCCGTCCGGCCAACGCGATGGACGACATCCTGATCGAGGAGCTCGAGCTCGGTGTCCGCTCCTACAACTGCCTCAAGCGTGCGGGCATCCAGACGGTCGGGGACCTGATCTCCAAGACCGAGAACGAGCTCAACGCGATCCCCAACTTCGGCAAGAAGTCGATCGACGAAGTCATCGAGACGCTGGAGGCCCGTGGCCTCCATCTGCGTCAGGACTGACAAACAGGTACTCTCTCCGATCCCATGCGTCACCAGCGAAACCGCTACCAGCTCAGCCGCTCCTCCGCTCATCGCAAGGCGCTGCTCGCGAACCTCTGCAAAGAGGTCATCGCCCACGAGCGCATCAGAACGACCGAGACGAAGGCGAAGGCCGTCAAGCCCGAGCTGGAGAAGCTCATCACGCTCGCAAAGCGCGGTGACCTTCACGCTCGTCGTCAGGCGCTGTCCGCCCTCGGGCAGGACAAGTACACGGTCTACAAGCTGTTCGAGGAGATCGCGCCCCGTTACACGGAGCGCCCGGGTGGCTACACCCGCATCCTCAAGCTCGGCCCGCGTCGTTCCGACGCGACCGAGATGGTCTTCCTCGAGCTGGTCTAGCACCAGCTCGGGAGGTCCGCCCCGAGCCGTCACGGTGGCGTGGTGCGCAACCCACACGTCACCAGACTGACGCTTGAGTACGACGGTCGCGACTTCGCCGGCTGGGCCAGACAGCCCGGTCGGCGCACTGTCGAGCAGGAGCTGGAACGCGCGCTCGCAGTCGTGCTCCGCCGTCCGATCGCCCTCACCGTCGCCGGCCGCACCGACGCCGGCGTCCATGCGCTCGCGCAGGTCGTCTCCTACGAGGGCCTGCTGGTGCCGGCGCACAAGCTCAACGCGCTGCTGCCCGACGACATCGCGGTCTTCGACGCGCGTTCGGCCACGCCGGGCTTCAGTGCTCGCCACGACGCCACCAGCCGCGCCTACCGCTACCGGCTGCTGACCCGCCGCAGCCGCAGCGCGCACGAACTCGGCCGCGCGCTGCACTGGTCCCGCCGGCTCGACCGCGCGGCGCTCGACGGCTGCGCCGCGGCGCTGCGCGGCAGACACGACTTCACCGCCTTCACGCCGACGGCGACCGCCCACGTCCAGTTCGAGCGCGAGGTGCACGCCGCCGCCTGGCGCACCGACGGCGACCTGCTGATCTTCGAGATCGAGGCCGACGCCTTCATGCGCAACATGAACCGCGTGCTGATCGGGACGATGCTGGAGGTCGGGGCCGGGCAGCGCCCGCTCGAGGACTTCGTCTCGCTGCTGGAGGGCGCGCCGCGCTCGCGCGCCGGCAAGACCGCGTCGCCTCACGGTCTCTACCTCGTCGGTGTCGGATACGACGGCCGGCGAGTGCTGCCAATACGATGACCGTGCGATGAAGATCCTCCTCACCAACGACGACGGAATCCAGGCCGACGGCATCAACGCGCTGCGCAGAGCGCTGGCGGCGCTGCCGGAGGTCGAGCTGCTCGTGGTCGCGCCCGACGGCAACCGCTCGGCGACCGCCCGCTCGATCACGACGCGGCGCCCGCTGTGGGTCGAGGAGGTCGACTTCGAGGACGGCACGATCGGCTACGCGACGGACGGCACGCCGGTCGACTGCGTGCGGCTGACGCGCCTCGGCCTCGTCGACGGCTTCCAGCCCGACCTCGTCGTCTCCGGCATCAACCACGGCCTCAACATCGGCGACGACGTGACCTACTCCGGCACCGTCGCGGCCGCCTTCGAGGCCCTGCTGCTGGAGCTGCCGGGGATCGCGGTCTCGCAGCAGTCGACCGCCTGCGAAACCGACTTCCGCGAGGGCGTCACCTTCGACTTCCGCGCGGTCGCCGCCTTCACGGCGCGGCTGGTGGAGGAACTGGATTCCGTGCCGCTGGAGGCGGGAACGCTCCTCAACGTGAACGCTCCAGGCACCCATCCCAGCGGCGTCGAGGTCACGCGGCTGGGCAAGCGCTTCTACCGCGACGTGCTCGAGCTGGCCGACGAGGAGCATCCGCGCCGCCGCCTCTTCCGCATCTACGGCGACGCCGCCGACCTGCTCGACGACGAGGGGACCGACATCGCCGCCGTCGCGGCCGGCAGGATCGCGGTCACGCCGATCCACTTCGACCTCACCAGCCACGACGGCCTCGAGCCGCTGCGCGGCTACGACCTCGCGAAGCTGATCGCGCCGGCGGCCCAAGAGCTGGAATGAGCTCCGGCGCGGCTGAGGATCGGGCGGCCCGCGCCGACGAGCTGCGCAGACTGCTGGAGTACCACGGGCGCCGCTACTACGAGCTCGACGATCCCGAGATCGGCGACGACGAGTACGACGCGCTGCTTGACGAGCTGCGCGCGATCGAGCGCGACCACCCCGAGCTGCAGACGCCCGACTCGCCGACGCAGAAGGTCGGCGGCGCGGTCGTCTCGGAGCTGACGAAGGTCAGACACAGACGGCGGATGCTGTCGCTGGCGAACGCGCGCAGCGAGGCCGAGCTGATCGCGTGGGTGGAGCGGATGCGCTCCCACCTCGCGCGTGAGGGGATCGACGACCCGCAGTTCGACTACGTCGTCGAGCCGAAGGTCGACGGGCTGGCGATGTCGCTGCACTACGAGGACGGCGTGCTGGTGCGCGGCGTCACGCGCGGCGACGGCGAGACCGGCGAGGACGTGACGCACAACATCCGCACGATCGAGCAGATCCCCAAGCGGATCGAGGGCGCGCCGAGATGGATCGAGGTGCGCGGCGAGGTCTACATGTCACTCGCCGACTTCGAGGCGCTCAACACCCGTCGCGCCGAGGCCGGCAGATCGACCTTCATGAACCCGCGCAACTCGGCGGCGGGCACGATCCGCCAGCTCGACTCGCGGCTCGCGAGAGAGCGGCCGCTGTCGATGTGGTGCTACCAGGTGGGGGAGACCGAGGGGATCTCGTTCGACAGCCACCACGCGGCGCTCGACTGGCTCAGAGAGCACGGCTTCCCGGTCAACCCCGACATCGCGCGGCTGCGCACGGCGGAGGAGGTCGTGGCGCGCTGCGAGGAGTGGCAGGAGCGGCGCGCGACGCTCCCGTTCGAGATCGACGGCGTCGTCGTGAAGGTCGACGACGTCGAGCTGCAGCGGCGCCTCGGCGTCGTCGGGCGCGACCCGCGCTGGGCGATCGCGTGGAAGTTCCCGCCGACGACCGCCGTCACGCGGCGGATCGACGTGATGTGGAACGTCGGCAAGTTCGGAACGCTGCACCCGTTCGCGAGACTGGAGCCGGTCCACGTCGGCGGCGTCACCGTCAAGCTCGCGACGTTGCACAACGAGGAGGACCTCGCGCGCAAGGACGTGCGACCCGGCGACGACGTGATCGTGCTGCGCGCCGGCGATGTGATCCCGCAGGTGATCTCGCCGGCGCCGCACGTCGCCGAGCGCGGCGACCGCGCGCCGGTGCCGAGACCGCCGGCCAGCTGCCCGATCTGCAGAACGCCGACGGTCAAGGGCGAGGGCGTCTTCACGAAGTGTCCCAACCGCGACTGCCCCGGCCGCCGCTGGCAGCAGCTGCAGAGCTTCGTCGGGCGCGCCGGGATGGACGTCGAGAAGATCGGCGAGAAGCAGGTCTCGGCGCTGATGGAGGCCGGCCTCCTCAGCAGACCGGGCGACTTCTACCGCCTCACCGCCGAGGACCTGGCGAGACTGGAGCGGTTCGGCGAGACCTCGTCGGCGAACGCCGTCGCGGCGATCGCCGCCTCGAAGCAGCGGCCGTTCGGCAGAGTCCTGTTCGCGCTCTCGATCGAAGGGGTCGGGACGGTCACCGGGCGCAACCTCGCGCAGCGCTTCCGCACGATCGACGCACTGCTCGACGCGAGCGCCGAGGAGATCGCCGGCACGCCGGGAATCGGTCCGATCGTCGGTGAACTGATTCACGAGCAGCTGAGCGATGCGAGACTGCGCGCCGTGATCGCGGACCTCAGAGCGCTCGGCGTGCGGATGGAGGAGGAGGGCCCGCCACCCGGCGAAGGACCGCTGGCCGACAAGGCGATCGTGCTGACCGGCACGCTGCCGACGCTCACGCGCGAGCAGGCGACCGAGCGAATCCTCGCCGCCGGCGGGCGCGTCACCTCCTCGGTCTCGAG
>DATIOB010000516.1:0-14667 GCA_035473605.1 Conexibacter sp. | reverse complement strand
CGCTCGCGGCACCGCTCGCCACTGCCGCGGGACGCCCGGCTGACGTCACGGTGCGCGTCGAGGGTCCCCGCGGGACGCTCGTCGACACGCCGGTCACGACGACGACCTCCTCGGTCGTCAAGGACACCGACAGAGCCCACGCGTGCAGCGGCACGAGCGCCGCCGGCGCGCTGGAGCGGGCGACGGAAGGCGAGTGGACGGCGACCTACTTCAGAGGCCTCGGCTACGCCGTCGACGCGATCGACGGCGTCAGACCGAGCAGCGCCAACGACTACTGGACGCTGTGGATCAACGACAGATCGTCGCTGACCGGCCTCTGCGACACCGAGCTGCAGGACGGCGACGAGGTGCTGCTGTTCGTCTGCACCAGCGGCCCCGACTTCAACTGCACCAACGCGCCGCTGGGCCTCGTCGCGCCGCGCACGCGCAGCGCCAGACCGACCGTCAAGGTCGTCTCCTTCGGGCCTGACGGCAGAACGACGCCGGCCGCCGGCGCGACCGTCAGCGGCGGCGCCGCACCGGTCAGAGCGGACGCGCAGGGCAACGCGCGCGTGACGCTGAAGACGGGCGAGAGCACGCTGCGCGCGACGCGCACGGGCAGCACCCCCTCCGCCCGCCTCTTCTGCGCCGACGGTCGCTGCGGCAGCAGCGACCGCACACCGCCGGAGCTGTCGGTGCGCGGGATCGCCGACGGCCGGACCTTCGCCGCCGCGAAGGCGCCGCGGGCGCTGCGCGGCGTCGCCAGAGGGCTCGACGGCGGGATCGTCGAGCTGCGGCTGGCGCGCCGCCACGACGGCCGCTGCACGGCGTACGTCGGCCGCATCGAGGACTTCGTCAGATGTCCCGCGAGAGGCGCGCCGTGGTTCCAGGCGGCCGACCGCGAGCGCTGGTCGTACCTGCTGCCGCAGCGGTTGGCGCCGGGTCGCTACACGCTCGGCGTGATCGCCTCCGACGGCGCCGGCAACGCGAGCAGGCCGCTCGTCGTCCGCTTCACCGTGGTCGAGCCGAAGGCCGGCGCGCGGTCCGCATCCGCCTCCGCCGTCGCCGCGGCCGCGCCGCGCGTCCCCGTCCGCGTCGTCTCCGCGAGCGGCCGCACGCTCGCGCGCCGGACGGTCGCCGCGAGCGCCACGACCGCCGGCGTCGGCCGCAAGCGCTGCGCCGTCGCGGGGGGGACGCCGCTGGCCGCGCTGCTGGCGGTCGCCCACGGCGGCGGTCCCTCCGTCCAGCTCGCCGACTTCGGCTCCTGCGGCAGACGCGCCGCGGACGGCTCCGGCCTCTACGTGAAGGCGATCGGCGGCAAGCGCGCGGCCGGCCAGGCCGGCTGGGTCTACGCCGTCGGCGGCCGTCTCGGCAGCGCCGGCGCCGCCGACCCCTCCGGCCCGTTCGGCAGCGGCGCGCTGAAGGGCGGCCAGTCGGTCGTCTGGTTCTGGTGCAAGCGGGCGAACGCCTGCGAGAAGGAGCTTCCGTGACGCACCGTCGTGCAGTCGCGGCCGGCCTGGCCGCGCTCGCTCTCACCGTCGTCGGCTGCGGTGCCGGCGCGGGCGAGAAGAGCGGTGACGCGCGCATCATCGTGACGACCGACTTCGGCACCAGAGTGGTCGGCGCAACGATCCAGAACGACGTCGCCGAATCGGAGTCGGTGATGCGCCTGACCGAGCGCAACTTCGACGTCAGAACCCGCTACGGCGGCGGCTTCGTGCAGTCGATCGGCGGCCTCGAGGGCGGCGGCAGAGACGGCAAGGTCGACTGGTTCTACTGGGTCAACGGGATCCTCGGCGACGAGGGCGCGGCCGACTTCGAGGTGCACGGCGGCGACCGCATCTGGTGGGACCGCCACGACTGGAGCGCCTCGAGCGTGATCGGCGCCGTCGTCGGCCAGTTCCCGGAGCCGTTCGCGCACGGCGCCGAGGGCAAGCGCTACCCGGTCACGCTGCAGTGCGCCTCCGACGCCGAGGAGGCCTGCAAGGTCGCGACGAGGCAGCTGGAGGCGGTCGGCGCGAAGGCGGCGCGGCAGACGCTCGGCACGAACGTCGAGACCGAGGTGCTGCGCGTGATGGTCGGCGACTGGCAGACGCTGCGACGCGACCAGGCGCTGCGGCTGATCGACAGAGGCGTCGCCTCCTCGGGCGTCTACGCCAGATTCGACGGCGACGGCAGACAGCTGGAGCTGCTCGACGTGCAGGGCCGCACGGCCAGAACGCTCGGCGCCGGCGCCGGCCTCGTCGCCGCCGTCAAGCTCGGCGAGCAGGTGCCGACCTGGGCCGTCACCGGCACCGATCTGGAAGGTGTCAGAGCGGCTGCGGAGGCGCTCGACGTGCAGCGGCTGAGAGACAGATTCGCGCTCGCGACCGACGCCGCCGGCAACGACGCCGGCCTGCCGCTGCAACGCTGATGGGCTACCGCCGCCGCGCCAGCCCGCTGCACGCGGCCCGCGCGGCCGCCGGCAGCGCGCTGTGCGGTGCGCTGGTGCTGACGGCGCTGCTGTTCGACGACCCGCTGGTGCTCGGTGCGGTGATCGCGGCGGCGCTCGCGGCCGGCGCGCTCGCGGGAGTGTGGCCGCAGCTGCGGCGCGCGCTGCTGTTCGCGCTCCCGTTCACGCTCGCGATCGCGCTGCTGAACCCGCTCGTGACCGAGCAGGGCGTGACGGTGATCTGGCGCTTCGGCGAGCTGCCGCTGCTGGGCGATCGCGACATCACCCTGGAGGCGGTCGTCTACGGCCTGCTGCTGGGTCTGCGCGCGCTCGCGGTGATCGTCAGCTTCGCGCTCTTCTCCGCGACCGTCGATCCCGACCAGCTGCTGCGGCTGTTCCGGCGCGTCTCGTTCCGCTCCGCGCTGACGGCGACGCTGGCGACGCGGATGGTGCCGGTGCTGCAGCGCGACGGCCAGCGGATCGCCGACGCGCAGCGCTGCCGGCCCGGCCCGCCGCCGTCGCGGCTGACGCTCGTGCGCGCGGTGACGGCCGGCGCGCTCGACCGCGCGGTCGAGGTCGCGGCGGCGCTCGAGGTGCGCGGCTATGGCGCCGCGCGCCGGCCGCCGCGCGGCGCGGCGGCGCCGTGGTCGCGCCACGACCTCGCGTTCACGGGCGCGGCGGCGGCCGTGGTCGCGCTCGCGCTCGGCGCGCGGCTGGCAGGCGTGGCGAGCTTCGAGGTCTACCCGCGGATCGTCGCCAGCTGGGACGCGGCGACGCTGCTGCTGTGCGCGGCGCTGGTCGTCGTGCCGCTGCTGCCGTTCCTCGACCGGCGGGGGATCGAATGACGGTCCTCGCCTTCGAGCACTTCTCCTACACGTACCCCGGCGGTGGCGGGCCGGCGCTCGACGACGTCACGGTGACGATCGAGGATGGTGAGTTCGTGCTGCTCGCCGGCCGCTCGGGCGAGGGCAAGTCGACGCTGCTGCGCGCCGGCAGCGGCCTCGTGCCGCACTTCCATGGCGGCGAGGTCACGGGCGAGCTGACGGTCGCGGGGCTCGACGTGCGCAGCCACGGCCCGGGCCAGCTGGCGGCGGTCGTCGGCACGCTCTTCCAGGATCCCGAGACGCAGGTCGTGATGGGAACCGTCCGCAGCGAGCTGGCCTTCCCGCTGGAGAACCGCGGCGAGTCGCCCGCGGCGGTCGCGCGCGGAGTGGAGGAGGCGGCGCTGGCGCTCGGCGTCGCGCACCTGCTGGAGCGCCCGACGCACGAGCTGTCGGGCGGCGAGCTGCAGCGCGTCGCGCTCGGCGCCGCGCTCGCCGGCCGTCCGCGGCTGGTGCTGCTCGACGAGCCGACATCGCAGCTGGACCCGGTCGCCGGGGACGAGCTGATCGGCCTGCTGCGGCGGCTCAACGAGGAGTGGGGGACGACGATCGTGCTCGCCGAGCACCGCCTCGAGCGCTGCCTCGCCGCCGCCGACCGCGTGCTCGCGCTGGCCGGCGGCCGGCTCGCCTGCGACGCCCCACCGGCCGGCTTCCTCACCTGGGCGGCAGAATCCGCGCCGGCACTGGAGACCCCCGGCGCCCGCCTCCTGCGCCGCGCCGGCCTCGCCCCGGCGCCGATCGGCGTCAAACAGGCCCGCGCCACCCTCCGCGCCGCCGGAGCGCTCCCGTCGCCGCCTCCGCCCGGTGCCGATCCCGCGCCGGCCGCCGAAGAAAGGCAGTTCCCACCCACCCGGGGAGCCACGCCGGCGCCAGATTCGCCCCCCTCACACCGTCGCTTGCGTTTGCGTTCTGACAACAGCGCCGCCCTTCGCACGAAGAGCCTCTGGTCGGAGCTGCCGGACGGCCGCGCCATCCTGCGCGCGGTCGACCTGCGGCTGCAGCCGGGCGAGCGCGTCGCGCTGATGGGCCGCAACGGCGCCGGCAAGTCGACGCTGCTGCGCCACGCCGCCGGCCTCGCGCAGCCGACGCGCGGCACGGTCACCGCAGCCGGACGCGTCGCGCTGCTGCTGCAGAACCCGAACGACTATCTCGTCCACGAGCACGTCCGCGACGAGGCGCCGGCCGCGGCGTTGGAGGCGGCCGGCCTGGCCGCCCACGCCGACCGCCACCCGCGCGACCTCTCCGGCGGCGAGCGCCAGCGGCTGGCGCTCGCGATCGTGCTCGGCGACGAGCAGCCGCCGGCCGTGCTGTGCCTCGACGAGCCGACGCGCGGCATGGACCGGGCGCACAAGGCGGATCTCGCGGCGCTGCTGAGCCGCTTCGCGAGCGCCGGCAGCGCGCTGCTCGTCGCGACCCACGACCCCGAGTTCGCCGCCGCCTTCGCCGACCGCGTCGTGCTGCTCGGCGACGGCCGGCCGATCGCCGACGGCCCGGTCGCCGAGGTGCTCGCGGGCGGCTGGTACTTCGCGACCGAGACGGCGCGCATCCTCGGCGGCGCCGGCGGCGCGCTCGACCCCGAGACAGGCGCCGCGCTGGTGCGCGAGCGGCTGGCGTCCGCGCCGCCCCTCGCCGCGTCACCCGCCGCCGCGACGCCCGCGCCACCCGCCGCCCCCATCCCAACAGAGGCCCGCCGATGAGCTGGCAGCTCACCTCCTTCGTCCTGCTCGCCGCCGCGCTGCTGGCCGGCTTCGGCTGGTACGAGCGATCGCATCCGTCGGCGCGCGTGCTGGCGCTCGTCGGCACGCTGGCGGCGCTGGCGGTGCTGGGGCGGATCGCCTTCGCGGCCGTCCCGAACGTCAAGCCGACGACCGACATCGTGCTGCTCGCCGGCTACGTCTTCGGCGGCGCGCCCGGCTTCGCGGTCGGCGCGGTCGCGGCGCTGGCGTCGAACTTCTTCTTCACACAGGGGCCGTGGACGCCGTGGCAGATGGTCGCGTGGGGCGCGATCGGGATCGTCGGTGCGCTGCTGGCGCGGGTCAGCGGCGGCCGGCTCGGGCGCGTCCCGCTCGCGCTCGCCTGCGGGCTCTCCGGCCTCCTGTACGGGGCGATCCTCAACTTCGGCAGCGTCGTCACGGTCGGCGACGAGGACCTGTGGGCGCGCTTCGTCGCCTACCAGACGACCTCGCTGCCGTGGGACCTCGCGCATGCAGCCGGCAACGTCGTCTTCTTCTTCCTCTTCGGGCCGGCGCTCGTGCGCACGCTGCGCCGCTTCCGCACGCGCTTCGAGTTCACGTGGCAGCCGGCCCCGACAGGCGGCGCCACCGCCGCGGCCGGCCGCAGCGCCACACCGCTGGCGGTGCTCGCGGCCGCGGCCGTCCTCGCGGGCGGCCTCACGACGCTCGCGCCGGCCGATCGAGCCCGCGCGGCAGACCCGCGAACCACCCCGCCCGTCATCTCCTACCTGCTCAGAGCGCAGAACCGCGACGGCGGCTTCGGCGGCGCGCCCGGTCAGTCGTCGGTCGACCTCTTCAGCGGCTGGGCCGGCCTCGGCCTCGCGGCGCAGGGGCTCAACCCCGCCGACGTTCGCCGCGCGACGACCACCGGAAGCCTGCTCGACTACACACGCACGCAGGCGGCCGGTCTCGCGCGCGGCACCGGCGCCGACCGCGTCGGCGACCTCGAGCGCACGATCATGCTCGTCGCGGTCGCCGGGCAGGATCCGCGCCGCTTCGCCGGCCAGGACCTCGTCGCCGGCCTCACGCGCCACCAGCGTGCCGACGGCTCGCTGCTGGGCCAGTCGAACCTGACCGCCTTCGGGATCCTCGCGCTGCGCGCCGCGGGCACCCCGCGCAGCGCGCCGACGATCAAGCGGGCCGCGACCTGGCTCGTCCGCCAGCAGAACCGCGACGGCGGCTTCTCGTTCGCGACGCGCGGCGCCGGCAGCGACGTCGACGACAGCGCCGCCGCGGTGCAGGCGCTCGTCGCCGCGGGCAGCCGCGCCGACACGGTGAGACGCGCGCTCGCCTTCCTGCGCGCGCAGCAGAACGGCGACGGCGGCTTCCCGCTGCTGCCGGGCTCGACCTCCAACGCGCAGTCGACCGGCTGGGCGATCCAGGCGTTCGTCGCCGCCGGCATCAGACCGGAGAGCGTCACGCGAAGAGGCTCGCGCTCGGCGAGCGCCTATCTCAGATCGTTGATCGCCCCCGGCGGCGTCGTGCAGTTCTCGCGCACGAGCCGCCAGACGCCCGTGTGGACGACCGGCACGGCCGCGGTCGCGCTGGCCGGCAGAGCGTTCCCGCTGCGCCCCGTCGCGCGCGGCGCCAGCGCTGCAGGTGCCCGCAGCGGCACGACCGCCGCGCCAACCGGCGAGAACGGGGGCGTCAGCGCCGCCGTGATCGTCCCGGTCGCCGTCGCGATCGGCCTCGCGGGCGGCGCCGGCGCGCTGCTGCTGCGGCGTCGCTGAGGCCGGTCGCGCCGCGGCCGACAGCGCGTCCGTCGCTGCGCGCGCCGGCTTCGTCGGTTGAACGTCAGCGTTCTTACCAAAAACTCCCTGAGCGCTCGCGGGTGTGCGACGGTCACGTGCGCATAGGGGCAGCAGTGCGACCGCCATCGGGGAACCGGCGGTGCGTATGGGAGCTGATGCGTCGCGTGCGTGTCGGGAGTCGAGGGGGAGAGCGGGTGGCGCGGGGCCGGGCAGGCCGGCCTCGCACACCGCCCGTCCGACCGATTGCGTAACTTTCGACGTCCTCGCCGGTTGAGATGCACGATGCCGTCAACCGGTCCGTTCTCCATGTCCTCACGCTTCCGTCCCACTCGCCCGCGCGTCCGCGCCGCCGCGCTCGCCGCCACGGTCCTCGCCACGGGGCTGCTCGGCGCCGCCCCGGCCCAGGCGGGCACCTTCGGCGGTGACGTCGTGCTCGGCCCGCTGGCGACGCTCAAGCAGCTCGGCAACATCGACCTCGCGCCCGACGGCACGGGGGCGATGACGTACCTGGTCGAGGAGGGCGGAGCGGACCGCGCGTACGTCTCGCGTCTCGTCAACGGCTCCTGGAGCGGTCCCGAGCGGGTCGACGGCGGGCTCGCCGCCGCCTCGGCGCAGACGGTCGTCTCGACCGGCGACGGCGGCCGCGTCTCGGTCACGTACGCCAACGGCGGCAACATCTACGCGGTCACCAAGCCCGCGGCCGACAGACCGTGGGGCGCGATCCAGACGATCTGGGGCGCCGGCGGCGCGTCCGATCCGCACATCGACCTGAGCGTCAACCGCAAGGGCTACCTCGTCTTCACCGCACCCGGTCCTGGCGGCCACGACGTGCGGATCGCGTACTCCAAGGACGGCGCCCCGTGGACGCTCGTCGGTGCGCCGCTCGACGCTGCCGCCGGCTCCGACGCCGGCGCCGGTGCCGGCCGCCCGCGCGTCGGCGCCTCGGCCGACGGCGTCGCCGTCGTCGCGTGGGGGGAGAGCGGCAGCGTGATCGCGCGGCGCGTGATGGGCGTGCGCCCGAGCGTCGCGTTCGCGAGCGCCAACGACGGTCTCATCGTCGAAGGGCTGGCGGCGATCGGTGCCGACCAGCCCGAGGTCGGCATCCAGGACGACAACTCCTTCACCGGGATCGCCGTCCGCGCGGTCTTCGACGTCGGCGGCGCACCGCGCTCGCGCGTCGTCTACCGGCGCCTGCGCGGGTCGAAGTTCGACGCTCCGACGGCGGTCGACGCGACGCCGTTCGCGAGCGGCCAGGGCTCTGTCAGCCCGCACATCTCCAACGGCGGCATCGGCCAGGGGATAGTGCTCGGCTCCAGCGACACGACCAACCTCAGCTATGCGATGCAGCTGCGCGCCGACCTGCTGCCCGGCCCGATCCAGCAGGTCGACTCCGTCGCGCAGAGCGCGGCGCCGACGTACGCGATACCGGTCACCGCGACGCCGCTGAAGATGCTCGTCGCGTGGCAGTTCACGACGCCCGAGGGCGCGAGCGACGTGCGCGCCCGCTTCTACAACGGCAGAGACTTCGAGCCCGAGACGGTCCTCTCGAAGTCCGAGCTGGGGCCGACCGCGGCCGTCCGCGGACTCGACGCCGCCGGCGACGACAACGGCGACATCGCCGTCGCATACGTGCAGCAGACGGCCAGCGGCCCGGCGATCTCGGTCGCCACGGTCGACCAGCCGCCCGGCCGCTTCGCGCCCAGAGCGGGCTCGAAGAAGTGGGAGCGGACCGACAGACCGACGCTGGAGTGGACGCGCTCGCGCGAGGCGTGGGGGCTGAGCTACAGAGTCGCCGTCGACGGCACCGAGGTCGCGACGACCACGCGCCAGTCGCTGCGCGTCCCCGCCTCGCTGGCGCAGGGCGCCCACACCTGGCAGGTGACGGCCGTCGACCGCCGCGGTCAGAGCATTCAGACGCGGGTGGGCACCGTGCGCGTCGACACCGTCCCGCCGACGGCGACGGTGCGTCTCACCGGCCCGCGCCGCCCCGAGACGGCGCTGCGGCTGTCGCTGACCAGCAGCGACCCCTCGCCGGCCCCGGCGCCCGGCGTCAGAACGGCGGAGACCTCCGGCGTCGCGAGCGCGATCGTCGACTGGGGCGACAGGTCGAAGCGCGAACCGCTCAGAGCGGGCGCCGATCACACCTACGCGAGAGCCGGCCGCTACACGATCGTCGTGACGGTGCTCGACAAGGCCGGCAACCGCACCGTCGTCAGAACGCCGCTGACGCTGAGAGCGCCGCCGAGAAGAAGAGCCGGCAGAGGCAGAGCGGACGCCAGATGAGCACCGCCCGCCGTTTCGAGGTGCGTGCGGGCGACCGCACGCTGCACCTCGGCGAGCGGCCGTGGCTGATGGGCATCGTCAACGCGACGCCCGACTCCTTCTCCGACGACGGCCGCTACCCGACGCTGGAGGCGCGCGTCGAGCTGGCGCGCACGCTGCTGGCCGCCGGCGCCGACGTGATCGACGTCGGCGGCGAGTCGGGCGTCACGAACAGACCGGCCGTCGACCCCGCCGAGGAGATCGCGCGCGTCGTGCCGCTGATCGAGCGGGTCGCGGGTGAACTGGGCGCGGTCGTCTCCGTCGACACCTACAAGCCGGCGGTCGCCGAGGCCGCGATCGCCGCCGGCGCCTGCATCGTCAACGACGTCAGCGGGCTGCGCGACGCCGGCCTCGCCGACGTCTGCGCGCGCAGCGGCGCGGCGCTGGTGCTGATGCACACGCGGGCGGCGCCGAAGACGAAGCTGCTCGACCGCTCGATGGACGGGCGGATGGCCGACGACGTCGTCACCTTCCTGCGCGAGCGAATCGAGCTGGCACAGGCCCGCGGTGTCACGCCGGAGCAGCTGATCCTCGATCCCGGGCCCGACTTCGGCAAGACGCCGGCGCAGACGGTCGAGGTGCTGCGGCGGCTCGACGACCTGCTGGCGCTCGGCCGGCCGCTGCTGATGGCGCTCTCGCGCAAGGACTTCGTCGGGGCGATCACCGGCCGCCCGCCGCGCGAGCGGCTCGCCGGCACGCTCGCCGCGCTCGGCTGGGCGGCCGACGCCGGCGGCCACGTCTTCCGCGTGCACGACGTCGCCGAGGCGGCTGAGTTCCTCGCGGTCCGCGACGTGCTCGCCGGCCGCCGCGAGCTGCCCGCCGACGCGCGCCTCTCCGACGGGCTGCGCTGGGAGCGGCAGGACTAACCTCCGAGCGATGAAGCTGTGGATCGACACCGACTCCGTCGCCGAGGCGGAGGAGTTCGCCGCCTGGGGCGTCCTGGCCGGCGCGCGCACGAGCCGCGCACGGCTGCTGGCGGCCGGGGCCGCCGACCCCGACGCCGCGATCGTCGCGCTCGGCGACCTGCTCGACGCGACCGTCACGGTCCTGCTCGACGGCGACGCTGAGACGCTCGTCGAACAGGGGCTCGCGCTCGACGCGCTGCACGAGCACGCCGTCGCCGCGCTGCCGTTCGGCGCCGCCGGCCTCGCGGCCGCGAGCGCGCTGGAGGAGCAGGAGCTGGCGGTCGAGCTGACGCACGTCTTCAGCGCCGGCCAGGCGCTGCTGGCGGCCGAGGCCGGCGCGGCGCTCGTCTCGACGGCGCTGACGCCGCTGGAGGAGGCGGCGATCGACGCGGGCGAGACGTTGCAGGCGGTGATCGAGTCGCTGCACACCGGCGAGACGACCGCGCAGGTGCTGGCGGGCGGGATCCGCACGCCGCAGCAGGTCGTGCTGGCGGCCCGGCTCGGCGCCGAGAACGCCGCCGTGCCGGCGGCGGTGCTGCGCCGGATGCTGGAGCATCCGCTGACGGCCGCAGAGATCGCCCGCGCCCGAACGCGCTAGCCTTCCGCGTGCACGATTCGCCGGCCGCTGTCCAACGCGGCCGGAGCCAACCGATCATCCATCACCCCAGGAGGACCATCTCTTGTCAGTGCTTGAACGCTCCGCGCTCGCGGACAGTCCGCTCGCCGATCTGCACGCGATCGCCACGGAGCTGGGCATCGACGGTTTCCGCCGTCTGCGCAAGCCCGACCTGATCGACGCGATCGTCGCCCAGCAGGGCGGCAACGGCAACGGCGCCGCTCCGGCTGCCGACGCCGGCGAGGACGAGGGCGACCGCCCGCGCCGCCGTCGCGGCGGCCGTGGCCGCGGCCGTGACCGCGATCGGGACCGCGAGGAGTCGAGCGAGGAGCGCGAGCAGCCGCGTCAGGAGCGCGAGGAGCCGCGCCAGGAGCGCAGCGAGCGGCGTGAGCGGGGCGACCGCGAGCGCGGTGACCGCAACGAGCGCAATGACCGTGGCGAGCGCGGCGGACGCGACCGCAAGCGCGGCGACGCGAAGGCGGAGGCCGGCGGCAAGCCCGCCCCGCAGGAGGGCGAGCTGGTCGAGGGCGTCGTCGAGCTGCTCGGCAACGGCTCGGGCTTCGTCCGCGTCAACGGCCCGGAGGCGTCCGACGGCGACGTCTACATCTCGGCCGCGCAGGTGCGTCGCTGCGAGCTGGTCGGCGGCGACAAGGTGACCGGCCCGGTGCGCGCCCCGCGCCGCTCCGAGCGCTACCCGTCGCTCATCCGCATCGACACGATCAACGGCAAGGCCGCCGACGAGGCCGGCAGTGACAGCGTCAAGTTCGACGACCTCGCCGCCGCCTTCGCTTCGGAGCGGTTCGCCTTCGGCGCCGATGACCCGACGGTCAAGGCGATCGAGTGGCTGACGCCGCTCGGCCGCGGCTCGCGCGCCACGATCGTCGGCGGCGCCCGCGCCGGCAAGACCGAGGCGCTGCGTCGCCTCGCCGAGGCGCTCGCCACGATCGAGGGCGTCGAGACGAGCGTCGTGCTCGTCGGTGCCCGCCCGGAGGAGATCTCCGAGTGGCAGGCCGGCAAGACCGACGTCGCCGCGGCGCTCAGCTTCGCCGCCTCGGCCGACGCGCAGTCGCAGGCGCTCGAGCGCGCGATCGACAACGGCAAGCGCGTCGCCGCGCGCGGCGGCGACGCCGTCGTGCTCGTCGACACGCTCGACGGCGTCCACCCGGCGGCAGCGCGCAAGGCGCTGGCGGCGGCCCGCAACATCGCCGACGGCGGCTCGCTGACGGTGATCGCGACGGCGTCGGAGCCGCTCGGCGGCGAGACGACCGTGATCGCGCTCGACGCCGAGATCGCCGGGACCGGGCGCTACCCCGCGCTCGACCTGCTGGCGAGCGGCACGCTGCGTCCCGAGCTGCTGCTCGGCGAGGCCGGCGCGAAGGCGATCGCCGCCGCGCGCGACGCCGCGCGCTGAACCCACCGCTGACCGGCGCGCCCGTTCGGCGCGCCCACCGCTGACGCGGCGCGCCCCACGGGCGCGCCGCCTGAGCACCGGAGAGTTTCGTACCGATGCGGTACGAGACTCTCCGCTCCTCACCGCCGGCGCGCGCGGCAGCATCGGCCCGAGCAGCGCGGACAGGTAGCCGTCGCCCGCGCCCGCCGCGCCGAACCACAGCAGCCCGCCGGCCGCCAGCAGCGCGCCCGGCACGACCAGTGCGCGCGCTCCGTGCCGCGGCAGCACCCGCGTCGCGACGGTCGCGCCGGCGACGATCCCGGCGCAGAACGGCAGGAAGGCGAGCCCGGCCTCGATCGGCCGGTAGCCGAGCGTCTCCTGCAACAGCAGCGAGACGAAGTAGAAGGCGGCGAACTGGCCCGAGCAGAGCAGCGCCATCGTCATGTTGGCGGCCGCGAGCTGCCGCCGCGCGAGCAGGCCGAGGCGGACCAGCGGCTGCGCGGCCCGCCGTTCGACCGGCACGAAGAGCGCGAGCAGCACGACGGCGAGCGCCAGCACGGCGAGCGCCGACGGCGAGCCCCAGCCGTCGCTCCCGGCGCGCAGGACGCCGAGCACGAGCGCGGTCGCCCCGCCCGTCGCCAGCAGCGCGCCGGGCACGTCGAGGCGGCCGGCGGGCGGTGCCGCCCCGTCGCGCCGAAGCCCGCCCGTCGCCGCGCGGACGCCTCGCTGCCCGGCGGCCTCCTCGCGCGGCAGCGCCCGCCGCGCAGCGAGCAGCGCGCCGAGCGCGATCGGCACGTTGACGAGCAGCACCCAACGCCAGCTGGCCAGCTCGGTCAGCACGCCGCTCAGCAGCACCCCGACGGCGCCGCCGGCGGCGGTCACGGCCGCCCACACAGCGAGCGCGCGGGCTCGGTGCGGTCCGCTCGGAAAGGTCGTCGAGAGCAGCGCCAGCGCTGCCGGCGCGAGCCCGGCGGCGGCGACGCCCTGGAGCGCGCGGAAGGCGATCAGCTGGCCGCTGCTCTGCGCCAGGCCGCCGGCGAGGCTGGCGAGCGCGAACAGCGCGAGCGAGCCGGTGAGCAGGCGCCGGCGGCCGAGCAGGTCGCCGAGCCGGCCGCCGAGCAGCAGCAGCCCGCCGAGCGCGACCGTGTAGGCGTTGACGACCCAGGGGAGCGCGGCGTCGGAGAAGCCGAGCGCGTCGCGGATCTGCGGCAGCGCGACGTTCACGACCGAGATGTCGAGCGAGACGATGAACTGCGCCGTCGCGACGACGGCGAGCACGAGCCCCGGGCGCGTATCTTTTCCGTACATGTACGTTAAATACCATCCCATGCTCGCCGCGCGCTCCGATGCGCGAGGATGCGGCCGGTGAGCGAGGAACCAGCACCCCGCAGGCGCGGCCGGCCCGCGCGCCTGACGCAGGCGGAGATCGTGCGCGCCGCCCGCGAGCTGCTCGAACGCGAAGGCGTCGCGGCGCTGACGATGCGCGGCGTCGCCAGAGCGGTCGGCAGCACCCCGATGGGGCTCTACCACCACGTCGCCGACAAGGACGAGCTGCTGCTGCTCCTGCTCGAATCCGAGGCGGCGGCGCTGGAGCCGCCGCCGCTGCCGGACGATCCGCGCGCGCGGATCGTCGTGCTCGCCCGCTTCATCCGCGACGTGCTCGACGCGCGCCCGTGGGTGCTGGAGGCGATCACGCCCGGCCTGCGCTTCGGCCGCTCGTCACTGCCGCTGGTCGAGCAGATCATCGCCGGCTTCGTCGCCTGCGGCCTGGAGCCCGACGACGCCGTCCGCGCCTACCGCGCGCTCTGGTATCTGATCAGCGGGGAGCTGACGGTGCGCCACGCGGCCGGTCGCGCCAGCGCCCGTGGCGGGCGCGGCGCACGCCACGCCGACGGCGGCCGTCTCGTCGCCGCTGACTTCGCCGTCGAGACGATGGCCTCGCTCGACCCCGACGAGCTGCCGCTGCTGGCTGCGGTCGGCGCACGCTGGTGGGAGGTCGCCGACAGCTACGACGCCGGCGACGGGCTCGCCGCGCTGGTCGACGGTCTGGTCGCCCGCCACGGGCGGGGCACGGGGGAGGGGTGAGGCGGCGCGCTCGCGGCTACAGCGAGCGCGGCAGGTACGCCACGCGGCCCCAGGAGGGCTCGGGCGCCAGCTCGATCGGCTCGTTGCCGCGATCGGGCTGCACGTAGGAGAAGGTGTGCGTGTCCTCGTCGAAGGCGACGTCCAGTTCGCCCTCCTTGACGCGCTGGTCGAGCCAGGCGCCGCGGAAGATCAGCCGCCGCAGCCAGTGCACGAGCGAGCGCTCCGAGGGGCCGACCAGCTCAGGCCAGCAGTCGTTGACGTGCTCGCCGAGCGCCGAAGCCGGATCGGTCACCTCACCGTTGACGACGAGGTTGACGAGATCCTCGGCCTCCTGCTGCTCCAGCTGCCCGGAGACGAAGCCGAGCTTGCGAGCAGCCTGCTCGCAGCGCTCGCCGAAGTCGCGCTCGTTGAAGGTGAAGCGAAGCTCTCCGTACTCGAGTACGAAGTCCTCGCCCGATTCGTAGTTGCCTCGGCGCCGCTCCATGAACGTCGGCATCGTACGTTCGGATCCTGCTCCGCCGGATGGGGTGAACGCGATGTTGCACCCCGCGGCTCAGTCGGGCGCCGGAACCCC
>DATIOB010000515.1:0-1979 GCA_035473605.1 Conexibacter sp. | reverse complement strand
GCGCGATGGTATCGGCAGCGACAGCGCGCCGTTGCGCAGACGGGCCGCGACGGGCAGTTGGATGACCACCACGGCCGAGACCACGAGCAGCCCGCCGAGCAGCTGGACCGGCCCGAGCGCCTCGCTGAAGATCAGGCCGCCGAGCACGACCGCGACGAGCGGGTCGAGCGCCGACATGATCGAGGCGCGGCTGGGGCCGAGCCGCTCGACGCCCGCTATGAAGGCGGTCATGCCGACCGCGGTCGAGAAGACGGCGATCACGGCGACCCACAGCCACGCCTGCCACTGCAGCGCGCCGAGGTCGACCGAGCCGGAGGCGGTTCCGGCGGTCGCGAAGGCGATCGCGGCGCCGGTGCAGACGAGCGCGGAGAAGGTCAGCGGGTGGAGGCGGCCGCCGAGCGCGTCGGCGCTCAGCACGTAGGTCGCGTAGAGCGCGGCAGCGGCGAGCGCGAGCAGCACGCCGAGCGGGTCGATCGCACCGGACGAGCCGCCGGCGAGCACCAGCAGGACGCCGCCGGAGGCGATCACGACGGCACCGACGCGGCGGTGGGACGGCGGCTCGCGCCGCAGCACGATCGCCGCGAGCACGACGATCGCGGGGTAGCTGAACATCAGCAGCTCGCCGAGCGAGGCGTCGATCCGCGTCAGCGCGGTCGCGTAGAGGCCGGACTCGGCGCTGTAGAGGAAGAGGCCGAGGCCGAGCGCGGCGAGCGCCGCCCGCGGCGAGCCGATCCGCGCGACGCCGCGGTGGGCGGCGAAGCCCCACAGCAGCACGGCGCCGATCGCGAAGCGGACCGACATCAGCGTCAGCACGGAGGCGCCGGCGGCGTAGGCGAGCTTCGCCAGCACCGCCATCGAGCCGAAGCCGACGGCGGCGACGACGCAGAGCAGCAGCCCTTGGCGCTCGCGGCTGATGTCGGCGGAGAAGTTCACGCCGATCAAGGTATGCGCGCAGCTGCCATCGCGTTACCCTTGATCTCCATCACTATCCATAGGTTTTCCCTTTGACGCTGCAGCAGCTCCAGTACTTCCTCGCCGCGATCGAGCACGGCACCTTCAGCGCCGCCGCCGACGCGCTCTACATGGCGCAGCCGTCGCTGTCGGAGCAGATCCGCCGGCTGGAGGGGGAGCTGGGCGTCGCGCTGTTCGTGCGCGCCGGCCGCAGACTGGTGCTGACCGAGGCCGGCCGCGCGCTGCGGCCCGAGGCCGAGCGGACGCTGGAGGCGGCCGCGCGCGCGACCGCCTCGGTCGCCGACGTGCGCGAGCTGCGCGCCGGCACCGCGACCTTCGGCACCTTCGGCGACGCGCCGAGCTGGCTGATCGGCAACGTCGCGGCGGCCTTCCGCCGCCGCCACCCCGACGTGCGCCTGCGCGTCGTCGGCCTCAACTCCAGCGAGGTCGCCGACGAGGTGCGCGAGGGCAGCGTCGAGGCGGGCCTCGTCGTGCTGCCGATCGACGACGCCGGCCTCGACGTCCGCCCGGCGATGGAGGACGAGCTGATCTACGTCAGCGCCGCGCCCGAGCGCGTCGCCGGCCCGGTCGCGATCGAGCGGATCGCCGACGCGCCGCTGATCCTCTACGACGCCCGCTGGGGCTGGGAGGACCCGACCCGCCGCGCGCTGCTGGCGCGGGCCCAGCGCGCCGGCGTGCGACTGGAGCCGGCGATCGAGGTCGAGGAGGTCACCAACGCGCTCGACCTCGCCGCGCGCGGCCTCGGCGACACCGTCATCTCCGCGTCGATCTCGCTGCGCCGCGGCGCGCTCCCGAGCGCGCTCAGATACGTCTCGTTCGATCCGCCGCTGCACGAGACGTTCGCCTTCATCACGCGCCGCGACGCCGTCCTCTCGCCCGCGACGAGAGAGCTGATCGCCCTCGCCGAGCGCCAGCTCGCCGACATGGAGGCCCGTCGCGCGGCGGCGTGATCAGTCGCGCCGCGGCGCGGCCGAGTCGCCGCGCAGGCGGCGCAGGATCGCGTCGGC
>DATIOB010000514.1:0-7320 GCA_035473605.1 Conexibacter sp. | reverse complement strand
CACTCCTCGTCGCTGAAGTCGTCGGGACCGCGGCTGAGCGCGATCGCGACGACGACCGGCGGCCGCGACGGCAGCGTGAAGGCGACCTGCGACTCGATCCCCAGCTGGGCGTAGAAGTCGGTGTAGAGGGCGCTGCGGAGGAAGCTGGCGCGGTCGACGAAGTCCGAGATCCGTCTCGGGCGGCCGTCGCGCGTGCGCCGCACGTAGGCGAGCACCGGGTGCTGGTGCGCCAGCCGCGCCCACCGTCTCGGCGTCTCCGGCGGCAGCACCGGATCGGAGATCCCCCACATCCGCTCGGGGTCGACGTCGACCTCGTTGTAGGCGGCGTAGTCGTTCGGCACCGCCGTCCGCAGCAGCGGCAGGATCCCGCTGCGGAAGTCGTCGAGGTCGGCGAAGCCGTAGGCGTCGCCGACGACGTCCAGCAGACGCTGTTCCAGAGCGTTCATCGCCCGCGCAGCGTAACCGCTGCCTCTACGCGCTTTCCACGTAGAGCTCGCGCGGAGGCGGGCGCGTCCGGCTGGCGCTATCTGGTCGCCTCCTCGAGCTGCTTCTGCGCCTCCTCGAGCTGCTCCTTCGCCTCGTCCGGGATGCGGTCGTCCTCTTGGAGGTCGTCGATCGCCTCGCCGGCGACGTCGGTCGCCTCCTCGGTGATCGCCTCCGCGTCCTCCTGGATCTCTCTGGAGGCCTCCTCCGGATCGACCGTGCCCTCCTGCACCTGTCTGGCGATCGTGCTCGCCTTCTCCTGCAGCGCGGCGCCTCTCTCCTGCAGCTGCTGGCCCTGCTTCTGCAGCTTCTCGGTGCTCTCGTCGCCGGAGCCGCAGCCGGCTGTGGCGATCGCGGCGACGGCGGCGAGGGCGGAGAGGCTGATGGGGATGACGCGCATGGTCGGTTCCTTCCGAAGTTCGTGTGCGGTGACGGAAGGAAGCCTCGCGGCGACGCGGTCTTGCGCCCAGTGGTACGAGCCGCCGGGCTGCTGTCGGTTGTCCGCCGCGCCTGCCGCCGGCTGGCCGCCGGCCGCCGCTCAGGCCTCGCGCGAGGCGAGCGCGCTGCGCAGCGACAGCTTCGGCCCGATCCGCAGCGCCGCGCGCGAGTAGACGGTGCTCGCCAGCTTCAGCGCCGCGACGATCGAGACGAGCGCGAGCGCGATCGACCCGAGCAGCTCCCACGCCGGGACGTCGGTCACCAGCCAGCGCGCGGGCATCGCCATCGGCGCGCTGAGCGGGAACCACGAGAGCACCTGCATCAGGATCCCGTCGGGGCTCTGCAGCGCGGTGAACGAGAGGATGTAGGAGCCGACGACGACCATGTTCAGCGCGCCGGTCGTCGACTGCAGGTCCTCCTGACGCGAGACGAGCGCGCCCGCGACGGCGTAGAGGCAGGCGAACAGGGCGTAGCCGAGCAGGAACCACAGCGCCACGATCAGCACCGAGCCGACCGTCACCTCCGGCAGGTCGATCGAGTCGAGCACCTGCATGCCGACGAAGCCGACCGCCAGGATCAGCGCGAACTGGCCGAGGCCGAGCAGGCCGAGCCCGACGATCTTGCCGGTCAGCAGCTCGCGCGGCCGGATCGCGCTCAGCACGACCTCGATCACGCGCGAGGACTTCTCCTCGACGATGCCGCCGGCGACCCAGAGGCCGTAGATGAAGATCGCGAGGTAGAGCAGCAGCACGGCGATGAAGGCGATGCCCTGCCGCTCGGCGCGGTCCTCGTTGCCGGGCTCGAGCACGGCGACTCTCAGCGGCGCGGGATCGAGCGCGGCTCTCAGCTCCGCGGGCGGGACGCCGGCTCTGTCGAGCGCCGCGCTGAGCGCGAGCTGGCGCCGCGTCGCCTGCACGGCGGCCGCGAGCGTGTCGTCGGGGTCGGTTTTGACGAGCACCTCGCTGCCATCGATCACGGCGGCGTCGGCGTCGCCGTCCTCGACGGCGCTGGCGGCGGCGGCGCGGTCGTCGTAGCTTCTCGTCTCGATCGTCGCGTCGAGCGCGGGGCCGGCGGCCTTCAGGGTCTCCGCGTACGGCTGCGAGGCGGGGCCGACGAGCGCGACCTTCTTTGTGTCCTCGCCGCCGCCGGCGAACGAGGCGATCGCGAGCACGACGACGATCGCGACGAGCTGGAGGAGGGTGCCGACGCGGAAGGCGCGGGTGCGCAGCCGCTCGGCGATCTCGCGACGGGCGACGAGCCAGCGGGGGTCGTTCATGTGGCGGCCTCGCGGTCGGCGGCGGGCGCGGATGCGGAGGCGCCGTTGCCGGAGCCGGAGCGGCCGTCGCCGTCGTCGGACGTCTCGGCGACGACCTCGCGGAACAGCTGCGCGAGCGTCGGCAGGACCTCGCTGAAGTGGGTGACGGGGCCGGCGGCGCGGGCGCGGTCGAGCACCAGCTGCGCGTCGGCATCGTCGGCCAGTGCGACAAGCTGACCGGGCTCGTGGTCGACGCGCGCGACCGCCTCCGCGCCGGGAAGGCCGTCGAGCCAGTTGGCGTCATCGCGGCCGTCGATCGCGACGCGGACCATCCGGCGGCGGTTCTGACGCCGCAGCGCCTCGACCTCGCCGGCCGCGACGATTCTGCCGGCCTTGACGATCGCGACCGTGTCGCAGAGGCGCTCGACCAGCTCCAGCTGATGGGAGGAGAAGAGCACGGGGGCGCCGCGCTCGACCTCGTCGCGCAGGACTCCGGCGAGCACGTCGACGCCGATCGGGTCGAGACCGGAGAAGGGCTCGTCGAGCACGAGGAAGTCCGGTCTGTGCACGAGCGCGGCGGCGAGCTGGACGCGCTGCTGGTTGCCGAGCGAGAGCGACTCCAGCTCGTCCGTGGCGCGGTCGACGAGCCCGAGCCGCTCGAGCAGGTCGTCGGTCGCGCGCCGCGCCTGCTGGCCGTCGAGGCCGTGCAGCCGCGCGAGGTAGACGAGCTGGTCGGCGATCCGCATCTTCGGGTAGAGCCCGCGCTCCTCCGGCATGTAGCCGAAGCGGCTGCGGGTGCCGGCGCCGAGCGGTCTGCCGTTCCAGGTGACCTCGCCGCTGTCGGGGCCGAGGACGCCGAGGATGATCCGCATCGTGCTCGTCTTGCCGGCGCCGTTGGGCCCGACGAAGCCGGTCATGCGACCGGGCTCGACCTCGAGCGACAGCCCGTCGAGCGCGACGGTCGAGCCGTAGCTGAGGTGGAGATCGCGACACTGCAGCACGGCGGCGGAACCTACTGACATCGCTCCGATCCTCCCCGACGGCGCGCGCGCCAAACGGGCGGATGTCGGCGCGGCGGCGTCATCGTCGGCGGCATCGCGTCTCGCGCGGGTGGAGCCGCGCGGCGGGGAGCGCACGTCCCGCGGGTGGATACGCGCGGTCCGGTGCGGCTGGGTAGGCTCGCCCCATGCTCGTTCGCGACGCCGGCGACGCCTGGCAGATCGTGCTCCAGCCCGACCACGGCGACCTCGCCGGCCAGCTCGTCGCGGCCTGGGGCGGGGAGGGCTTCACGCGCCCGGCGCGCCATGCCTCGGCGGTGCTCGCCGCCGCCCGCCACGACGACGGGTGGGCGGTCTGGGACCGCCGGCCGCGGCTGGACCCGGCCAGCGGGGCGCCGCAGAACTTCCTCGGCGTCGACGTGATCCCGCACCTCGCCTTCTACCGCGCTGGCGTCGAGGTCGTCTGCGACGAGGACAGCTATGCCGGCCTGCTCGTCTCGATGCACATGAGCGGGCTCTACCGCGAGCGTTACGGCGTCGTGCCGGCCGGGCCGATGAGACTGAGCCCGCAGCTGCGCGCGCGGGCCGACCTCTTCTGCGACCAGGAGGAGGAGCGCCAGGCCGCGCTCGCGGACGAGCTGGGGGTGGAGGAGAGCGAGCGCTGGCACGACTACGCGCTGCTGCAGGTCGCCGACCTCGTCTCGCTCTTCTGCGGTCTCGGCGATCTGGAGGGCGGCACCGCCAGCGGCGTCGCGGAGGCGATCCCGACCGCCGACGGCGGCAGAGCGCGGATGACGCTCGAGCCGCTCGGCCCGTGGCGGCTGCGCTGCACGCCGTACCCCTTCGCCGAGCAGTCGCTGGCGCTGACGATGGTCCGGCGGCTCGTGCCCAAGCGCGCCTGGCCCGACGACGCGGCCTTCCGCGCCGACTTCGCCGCGGTCGCACCGGAGACGGTGCGGATCTTCGTGCAGGGCTGAAGCGGTCAGGCCACCGCGCAGACGATGCCGAGGTCTCTGCGCACGTCGCGCGGGACGATCAGCTTGGCGCAGCCGACGCCGGCCGTGCCGACCTCGATCAGCCGCCATCTGCCTCTGGTGTGGCGGAACATTCCGACGACGTCGTCGAGCGTTCTGCGCGCGGCGCCGGTCGGGACGATCGTCGACAGCGCCCATCTGCCCTCGATCGAGATGCGTGCTCTGCGCAGCGTGAAGGCACCCGCTCTGACCGCTCTCGGCACGAGCTTCGACGCCGTCACCGCCGCGCGCAACTGCAGCCGCTCGGCTCTGATCGCGGCGCGGTCGGCGGAGGCGAGGCTCGGCAGCGTCGCGAGCAGTGCGGCGGCGAGCAGTGAAAGTGAGACAAAACGTACGATCTGACGCATCTCAGCGCTCTACCCGCTGCGCGCCCCGGCAATCGCGCGACGCGCGGGGGCGGCGGCGCTGCGGCCGCCGCCCCACACGCGCGAGTCAGGCCGGCGGCGCGTACGCCTTCCGCACGGTGACCGCGGTGCCGTACGCCGCGACCTCGCTCATCACGTTGCCGATGTCGTTGCAGTCGAAGCGCATCGCGATGACGGCGTTGGCGCCGTGCTCGCGGGCGGAGTCCTTGAGCCGGTCGACCGCGTGGTTGCGCGAGTCGGTCAAAAGCTTCGTGTAGCCCTTCACCTCGCCGCCCGCGATCGTGCGGAACGAAGCGCCGATGTTGCCGAAGGCGTTGCGGGCGCGCACGATCAGGCCGAAGACCTCACCGTAGACCTCCACGATCTCGTAGCCCGGCAGGTCGTTCATCGTGGTGATGATGATGTCGTCGTCGCTCATCGCCGGAACGTTGCCAGCAATCGCGGATGAGTGCGGATCTGTGCATCGCCGTGATGCACAGATCCGCGGTCATCAGGCCTCGGCCGCGCCCCGCGCGTCGCTCAGGCCGCCGCGCCGGCGCGCGCGGCGCCGAGCAGCTCGCTCGCGACGCGGTCGGTCGCGTCGCCGGTGCCGCCGAGCAGTCGCCGCGACAGCTGTGCGCGGCGGAAGAACAGCGGCGCGTCGTGCTCCCAGGTGGCGCCGATGCCGCCGTGCACGGAGATCAGCTCGCGCGCGGCGAAGTCCAGCGCCGCGCCCGCCGCGGAGCGGGCCGCGCTCGCCGCGACGGCGAACTCGCCCGGCGCGTCCTGCCGTGCCCAGCCGGCGTAGTAGAGCAGCGCGCGGACGTTCTCCTGCCGCCGCAGCACCTCCGTCAGCCCGTGCTTGACCGCCTGGTAGGAGCCGATCGCACGGCCGAACGTGTAGCGCTCCTTCGCGTACTCGACCGAGCGCCGCAGCGACTCCTCGACCGCGCCGAGCGACTCGGCCGCGATCAGCGCATGCGCCAGGTACCAGGCGGTGGCCAGCTCGTCGGCGCCGACCTCGAGCCGTCGCGCGCGGGCGCCGTCGAGCGTCACGTGCCCGAGCGAGCGGGTCGCGTCGTAGGCGGTGGCCGCCTCGACCGCGACACCGGCGGCGGGGCCGCCGTCGCGCACCGCGTCGACGAGCAGCGCGACCGGTCTGTCGCCGTCGAGCGCGGCGACGACGAGCGTGCCGGCACCGGGGGCGTCGGGGACCCACGCGACCGCGCCACTGACGGTCGCGTCGTAGCGGCCACCCTCGTCGGCGCCGTCGGGCAGCGCGCCGACCTGCGGCGCCGGTGCGCGGCGCTTGCCGGCGCGCGGCTCGGCCGTCCAGGCCGGGTCGCGGTCGTCGCCGGGGCGCAGCGGCACGAACGCCGCGCGCTCCGCTCCGGAGCCGAGCGCCTCGAGCAGCTTCGGGTGCTGGCCGTCGGCGTCGAGCAGCGCCGTCGCGGGCAGGTGGCCGAGCAGCGCGACGGAGGCGAGCACGCGGCCGGCCTCGGCCAGCACGAGCATCGCGTCGAGCGCGCCGAGCCCGGCGCCGCCGTGCTGCTCGCTGATCAACAGCCCGGTCCAACCGGCCTGCGACGCGGTCTGCCACAGGTCGGGCAGCGCCTCGCCCTCGAGCGCGGCGCGGGCCGCCTCGATTGTTCTGACGCGGCTGAGCGCATCGCGCGCGGCCTCCCGCAGGAAGACCTGCTCGTCTGAGAGCTCGAAGTTCATGCCTTGACCTCCTGGCGCTCCTTGGCGCGCAGCTCCGAGAACGGGATGCCCTTGTCCAGCCGCGGCTCCGGCGGCAGCCCGAGCACGCGTTCGCCGATCGTGTTGCGGAGGATCTCCTCCGTCCCGCCGGCCGACTTGAGACCGGGCAGGAACGAGATCAGGTCGGCCCACTCGCCCTCCGCCAGCGTCTCGGGACCGAGCACGTCGGCGATCAGGTCGCCGGCCTTGATCGCGGCGTTGACGGCCGTGACCTTGCCGAGCCCGGCCTCGGGGCCGGGGATCTGGCCGCGGCTGAGCGCGGTCAGCAGGCGGTAGCCGGTGAAGCGCAGCGCCAGCAGCTCGGTCGCCAGCTCGCCGAATGCGTGGCGCACCTCGGAGTCGGCCGACGCCGCATCGTCGGAGGCGAGCGCGACGGCGAAGCGGTCGGCGCGGTAGCCCATCCCCTCGCTGCCGGCGCCGATCGTCAGGCGTTCGAACATCAGCGTCGTCAGCGCGACGCCCCAGCCGCCGTTGACGGCGCCGACCTCGCTGCCGGGGTCGAGCCGCACGTCGTCGAAGAAGACCTCGTTGAACTCCGGCTCGCCGGAGATCTGCCGCAGCGGCACGATCGTGACGCCGGGCGCGTCCATCGGCACGATGAACATCGTCAGGCCCTTGTGCTTGGCGGCGTCCTGGTCGGTGCGCGCGAGCAGCAGGCCGTACGCGGAGAACTGGGCGTTGGTCGTCCACACCTTCTGGCCGGTGATCCGCCAGCCGCCGTCGTCGTCGCGCTTGGCGCGGCACTGGATGCCGGCGAGGTCGGAGCCGGCCGCCGGCTCGGAGAAGAGCTGGCACCAGACCTCGTCGCCGTGCAGCATCGGGCCGAGGTAGCGCTGCTTCTGCTCGTCGGTGCCCTGGGCGATGATCGTCGGGCCGAGCATGCCGACGCCGATCACGTCGAGGATCCCGGGCACGCCCTTGCGCGCGATCTCCTGGTTGACGATCACCTGCTCCAGCGGCCCGCGCCCGCCGCCGCCGTGCTCGGCCGGCCACGTGACGCCGACGTA
>DATIOB010000513.1:0-4493 GCA_035473605.1 Conexibacter sp. | reverse complement strand
CCGGTCTGCCGCTGCAATGCGACGACCGAGCCGTCGGGCGCGCCCTCCACGCGCACGGCGAAGGCGGCCGGGTAGCCGCCGAAGAGCGCGCCCGGCGGCCGCAGTGAGGCGCGCACCTCGGCGCGCACGACGAGGCGGCGGACCTCGGAGGTCTCGTAGGAGCCGGCGCACTGCGTGCAGATGCGCGCGACCTGCCAGTAGTACGTGCCGGGATCGAGGCCGGCCCGCTGCTCGTCGCCCATGACCGTCAGGCACTGGTCGGGCGGGACGGTGTCGTCACTCTGCACGCCGCCGAGGTCGACGAGGCGGTCCTGCCGCAGGCGGCCGTCGACGCCAAGCTCGGCCGAGGTCGCCAGCCGCGCGGAGTAGTCGGTGCGGGCGCCGAAGGTCGCGAAGCCGTCGCCGAAGTCGGCGCTGCGGTAGACGGGGCAGGTGAAGAGGAAGCGGCTGCCGTCGCCCGACGGCGCGACCGTCGCGCCGTCGGCCGGGCTCACGAGCGCGATCGGCTCGTCACCTGGGAGCGCCGCTGCGCCAGGCGCGAGAAGCCCCGCCAGCACGGCGAATCCGAGCGCTGCTGCGACCAAAGCTCGCATTTCCGGCGCAGCGTACCAGAGGGCGGCCGGCCCGCCGCCTCGCGGGACGGTGCGCGGACGCCGCCGCTCACGGCCGCACCAGCCCGAGCTGGTAGGCGAGGATCACCGCCTGGACGCGGTCGCGCAGGCCGAGCTTGCCGAGGATCCGGCCGACGTGGGTCTTGACGGTCGCGTCGGAGAGCACCAGCCGCGCGGCGATCTCCGCGTTCGTGCGGCCGGCAGCCAGCTCCAGCAGCACCTCGTGCTCGCGCGCGGTCAGCTCCGCGAGGCGGGGATGGTCGCGCGGCGCTTGTGGCTCAGTACCGGCCGCGGCCGTGCCGTCGCGCGGGAGCTGATCGGCGAAGGCGTCGAGCAGCCTGCGCGTGATGCGCGGCGCGACGACCGCGTCGCCGGCCGCGACGGCGCGGATCGCGGCCGTCAGCTGCTCGGGCGGCACGTCCTTGAGCAGGAAGCCGCTGGCGCCGGCGCGCAGGCCGGCGAAGGCGTACTCGTCGAGGTCGAAGGTCGTCAGGATCAGCACGCGCGCGTCGCCGCCGGCGGCGACGATCCGGCGCGTCGCCTCGATCCCGTCGACGCCCGGCATGCGCACGTCCATCAGCACGACGTCGGGCTCCAGCCGCGCCGTCTGCGCGACCGCCTGCTCGCCGTCGCCGGCCTCGCCGACGACGGCGATCCCCGGCTGCGCGTCGAGCACCATGCGGAAGCCCGCGCGCAGCAGCTGCTGGTCGTCGACGAGCAGCACGCGGATCGTCATCGGCCGCTCGCCTCGCCGTCGAGCGGCGGTCGCGTGCGCGTCATCGCGGCGCCGCCTCGCCGCCGTCGAGCCGCAGCCGCGTGCGCACGCTCCAGCCGCCGCGCGGTCGCGGGCCGGCCTCGATCACGGCGCCGTAGGCCGCGGCCCGCTCGCGCATCCCGGCGAGGCCGTGGCCCTCTTCGGCCGCGAGCGGTCCGGCCCCGTCGTCGACGACCTCCAGCGCGAGCGCGCCGGGCTCCCACGCCAGCCGCACCTCTGCCGACGACGGCGCGCGGGCGTGCTTGAGCGTGTTCGTCAGCGCCTCCTGCACGAGCCGGTAGACGGTCAGCTGCGCGCCTGGGGAGAGTGGCGCCGGCGCGCCCCTGCGCACCACGCGCGTCTGCAGCCCCGCGCCGCGCACCTGTGCGACGAGCGCGTCGAGCTGGTCGAGGCCCGGCTGCGGATGCAGCGGCGCCGCGTGCCCGTCGGCCGCCTCCGCAGCGGCCGCGCGGTCGCCGCCCGCGGCCTCCTCCCGCAGCACCCCGAGCAGCCGCCGCATCTCGCCGAGCGCCTCGCGGCCGGTCGCCGAGACGCTGCCGATCGCCGCGTCGGCCGCCGCCGGGTCGCTGCCGGCGGTCAGGCGCGCGCCGTCGGCGAGCGCGATCATCACCGTCAGGTTGTGCGCGACGACGTCGTGCAGCTCGCGCGCGATCCGCGCGCGCTCGGCAGCGGCGGCGAGCTGCGCCTGCTGGTCGCGCTCACGCTCGAGCTGCTCGGCGCGGAGCGTCAGCGCCGCGATGTGCTCGCGACGGGTGCGCACGTAGACGCCGAGCGCGCCGGCCGCGACGACGAACGCCGAGAGGCTGAGGAAGCCGATCACGACGTCCGCGCCGTCGGCGCCGAGCACGGCCAGCAGCACGCCCAGCTCCAACACGGCGACCGCCGCCGGGAAGGCCCAGCGGCGGCGCTCGTGCGCGGCGACGGTGTAGAGCGCGATCAGCAGCGCGGCGTCGGCGAGGATCACCTCGCTCGTCAGCCACTGGACGAGGGCGACCGACGCGATCGCCGCGAAGACGAGCACCGGTGCGCGGCGGCGCAGCGCCAGCGGCAGCGTCAGTCCGGCGGCGATCAGCCACTCGGCCGGCTCGACGCCGGTCCGCCCGACGAGCGGGAGCGCGAACAGCAGCCCCAGCAGCGCCGCACCGGCCGCGTCGGCGAGCAGCGGCCGCCGCGCCCACCAGAGCCGCGCCGCCGTCACCGCTACGCGTCCTTGCGCGTCAACGTGACGGCCGCCGCCGCGATCGCGGCCGCGACGTAGAGCACGAGCAGGAGCGCCCCGGGCCACGGCTGCAGCACATGCGTCGTCGGTTCGATCGTCACGAGGGCGCCCATCGCTCCATGCGGAAGATACTGCGCGACCCCGGGCGCCAGATCGCCCAGGATCGGCGCGACCAGCACGATTCCGACGATCGCCGAGATCGCCGCCGCCGTGTTGCGCAGCACGAAGCCGAGCGCGAGGGCGATCAGGCAGACGGCCGTCAGCGTGACGCCCGACATCAGCACGGCCCGCAGCACGCCCGGATCGGAGATGCTGAACTGCCAATGCGCGGAGAGGATCTCGTTGCCGGCGAAGAAGGCGAACAGCGATGACGCCGTCATCAGCACCCACGAGATCGCCGCGTACAGCGCGAGCTTCGCCCACAGCACCGGCAGCCGCCGCGGGACGGCGGCGAGCGTCGCGCGGATCATGCCGGTCGCGTACTCGCCGGTGATCGCCATCGCGCCGACGACGCCGATCGCCAGCTGCGCGAACAGGCGGCCGCCGAGCACCCGCCCGGTCACGCTCAGGTCGGCTCTCTCGGCCGCCGTCATCGTGTCCCAGTCGGCGACCGCGAGCCACGCGGCGAGCAGCCCGATGCCGCCCACGATCGCGACCGCGGCCGCGAACGCGATCAGCGTCGAGCGCAGCGTGCTCAGCTTGATCCACTCCGAGCGCAGCACGCGCCGCTGCGTCACGCCGAGCGCGCTCATGCCGCCGCCCCCGCGCGGTACTCGACGCTGTCGCGCGTCAGCTCCATGAACGCCTCCTCCAGCGACGCCCGCTGCGGCGTCAGCTCGTGCAGCGGCAGCCCGTTGCGGTGCGCCAGCGCGCCGATCGCGGCGGCGTCGAGGCCGCCGACCTCCAGCAGCCCCTGCTCGACCGTGGCGACGGTGGCCTGCTCGGCGAGCAGGTGGTCGGCCAGCACCGTCGCCTCCGGGGAGCGCACCAGCACGGTCGTCTCGCGCGCGGTCAGCTCCGCCACCGGCAGGTCGGCGATCAGGCGGCCGCGGCCGACGACGACGAGGTGGTCGGCGGTCAGCGCCATCTCGCTCATCAGGTGGCTGGAGAGGAAGACGGTGCGGCCCTCGGCGGCCAGCTCGCGCAGCAGCGTGCGGACCCACAGGACGCCCTCGGGGTCGAGCCCGTTGACCGGCTCGTCGAGGATCACGGTCGCGGGGTCGCCGAGCAGCGCGGCGGCGATCCCGAGCCGCTGGCCCATCCCGAGCGAGAAGCCGCCGGCGCGCTTGCGCGCGACCTCGCGCAGCCCGGTCAGCTCGATCAGCTGCTCGACGCGGCGGTCGCCGATCCCGTGCGTGGCGGCGAGCGCGCGCAGATGGTCGCGCGCCGAGCGGCTCGTGTGGACGGCCTTCGCCTCCAGCAGCAGCCCGACCTCGCGCAGCGGCGCGCGGTGCTCGGCGTACGGTCGGCCGTTGACGCGCGCGCTGCCGGCGGTCGGCCGGTCGAGCCCGGCGATCATCCGCATCGTCGTCGACTTGCCGGCGCCGTTGGGGCCGAGGAAGCCGGTCACGATCCCGGGCTGCACGGTGAAGCTGAGCGCGTCGACGGCGAGCCGGTCGCCGTAGCGCTTGGTCAGGTCCTGGACTTCGATCATGGCGGCGACGTTAGGCCGCCGCCGGCGCCCGCGAAACGGCCGCGCGGGGGATCTTCGCGGGGCTGTGTACGCCGTTGTGATGACGTGCGCCGAGCGCCCGCCCCACGCGCGCGGCGCCCGCCGCGCGGGCGGCGCCGCCTACGCCGTCGGCAGCAGCCGCTGCTCGATCTCGTCGAGCGCCGCTCTCCAGCGCACGAGCGCCCGATGGCGCTCCTCCGCGTCGGCGAGCCGCTC
>DATIOB010000512.1:0-2247 GCA_035473605.1 Conexibacter sp. | reverse complement strand
GCCGGAGCTGCTCGAGGCGAGCGCGATCGCATGCGCGGCGCGCTCCTCGTCGAGCCCCAGCACGACCGCGCAGGCGGCCGCGGCGCCGAGCGTGCCGAAGACCGGCGAGGCGCGGAAGCCGCGCGCCGTCGCGGCCGTCGCGTGACGCTCGCCGACCGCCGCCGCGACCTCGCAGCCGGCGACCACGGCGGCGGCGAAGCGGGCGCCGTCGGCGCCCTCCCGCTCGGCCAGCGCGAGCGCCGCCGGGATCACCGCCGCGCCGACGTGCGTCTTGGCCGCGAAGTGCGTGTCGTCCTGCGCCCGCGCATGCATCAGCTGCGCGTTGGCGAAGGCGGCCGCCTCGACCGCGACGCCGCCGCCGTCGACCAGCAGCGTCGCCTCCGACGGGCCGCGGTCGCGCACCAGCGGCCAGATCTCGTCGCCGACCGGGTGGGCGGCGAGCGCGACCGTCAGGTCGTGCAGCAGGCTGCAGCGCAGCCGCTCCAGGACCGCCTCGGGGAGCGCCGCGCCCGGCCCGCCCAGCTGTGCGGCGAAGCGGCCCAGCGCGGCGCCGGCGGTCACGGCTCGATCACCATCAGGACGGTCGTCACGGGGACGGTGTCGCCCTCGCTGACACGCACCTCCACGACGGTCCCGGCGGCCGGCGCCTCGACGTCCATGTTCGCCTTGTCGGTCGCGATCTCGACGAGCGCATCGCCGGCCTCGACCTGCTCGCCGACCTCGACCATGATCTCGACGACGTCGAACTCCTCGTGGTCGCCCGGTTCCGGGACGACGACTTCGATCGCCATCTCGCTCACGCCCCTTCCAGCGCGCGGCGGATGCCGTCGACCACCGCGTCGACCCCGGGCGCGCGCGACTCGGCCAGCGGCACCGGCGTCGGCACGTTGACGAACGGCGAGGTGACGCGCACCGGCGGCGCCTTCAGCCGCGTCAGGCAGCGCTCGGCCGCGAGCGTGATCACCTCGGAGGCGAACGAGAACGGCGCGGTCGCCTCCTGCGCGACGACGAGGCGGCCGGTGCGCGCGATCGAGGCGACGATCGTTTCGGTGTCGAGCGGCGCGAGCGTGCGCGGGTCGATCACCTCGACCGAGATCCTCTCCGCCGCCAGCGTCTCGGCGGCCTCCAGCGCGCGGTCGACCAGCCGCCCGATCGCCACGACGGTGACGTCGTCGCCGGCGCGGCGCGTCTCGGCGACGCCGATCGGCAGCACGAAGTCGTCGACCTGCGGCACGTCGCGGCGGGCCGTCAGCAATCCCAGCGTCTCGATGAAGAGGACGGGGTCGTCGTCGCGGATCGCGGCCTTCAGCAGCCCCTTCGCGTCGGCGGCGTTGGAGGGCATCACGACCTTCAGGCCGGGAACGGCGCAGTACCACGCCTCGAAGTTCTGCGAGTGCTGCGCGCCGTTGGGGCCGCCGGCGCCGCACATCGTGCGGATCACGAGCGGCAGCGACTCACCGGAGAAGTAGCGGAACTTCGCCGCCTGGTTGACGATCTGGTCCATCGCGATCAGCGCGAAGTCGAAGAACATCAGCTCGACGACGGGGCGCAGGCCGACCGCGCCGGCGCCGACGCCGAGGCCGACCAGCACCTGCTCGCTGATCGGCGTGTCGCGCACGCGCAGCTCGCCGAAGCGCTCCTGCAGCCCGCGCGTGACGCCGTAGGGGCCGCCGGGCCGGCCGACGTCCTCGCCGACGAGCACGACGCGCTCGTCGCGCTCCATCTCCTCGACGAGCGCCTGGTTGATCCCCTGCCACATCTTCAGCGGCTTCGTCTCGGTCACGGTCGTGCTCATGCGGTCTCCTTCAGGTGGTCGATCGCGAGCGCGTCGGGCCCGGTGACGGCGCTGCGCTGCGCGAACGCGAGCGCGTCGGCGATCTCGCGCTCGACGGCGGCGTCGAGCGCGTCGGCCTCGGCGCCGTCGAGCACGGCGCGGGCGGCGACAAGCGGGTCGCGGGCGCGCCAGCTGTCGACCTCGCCGGCGTCGCGATAGGCGGCGCGGTCACCGGCGTAGTGGCCGAACCAGCGGTAGGTGACGGCCTCGATCAGCGTCGGCCCGCCGCCGCCGCGCGCCCGCGCGACGGCGGCCGCGGCGGCCTCGTGGACGGCCTCGACGTCGTTGCCGTCGACGCGCACGCCGGGGATCCCGTGCGACTCGCCGCGGCGCCAGATCTCGCCGGCGACGTGGACGTCCTGCGGCGTCAGCTCGACGTACTGGTTGTTCTCGCAGACGAAGACGAGCGGCAG
>DATIOB010000511.1:0-5107 GCA_035473605.1 Conexibacter sp. | reverse complement strand
CCGGCTGGGCGGAGACCTCCTACAACTACATCCCCTGGTTCACGCTCTTCGACAGAGCGGAGCAGGACGGCGTCGCGGTCGGCTTCGACTACTACGGCCGCTGGGCGCTGAGAGCCGGCAACCAGGAGGGCGCGGGCGCGCTGTCGCTGTCGATCCCCAACTACTCCAAGTCGCTGGCGGCCAACGAGACGGTCAGCTCGCCGAGAGCGTTCACGCAGGTCTACGTCGACGACCTCGACGACATGACCAACCGCCTGCTCGACTGGCAGTACAGATACATGTCGGACTACACGCGCGATCCGTACTTCACCGCGATCCGCATGCTCGGCTACTGGTTCAGAGGCAGCCAGTGGACCGGCACGTGGGACCAGGCCGGCACGCTGCAGAAGATCTTCGGGCTGGCGCCGCACATGCAGACGATCGGCGCCGACACCTACCACCGTGACAACGGCTGGTGGGACAAGCCCGGCGACTGGAACGGCCCTGACTTCAGACAGAGCAACGACCTGCTCGCGAAGTCCGGCATGCGCCAGCTGATCTACATGATGGCGTACAACGCCAACCTCAATTCGGACGCGTACAGAGCGAACCCGAGCTGGTTTGTGATGGGCTCGCCGTGCGGCTACGCCGACCGTCTGATCGACCTCACCCAGCCTGGCGCGGAAGCGTGGATGGGCGACCTGCTGATCGGCAAGGCGGCCGCCTGGGGCGACTTCCAGTGGCGCAACGACTCCTGCCCGGTGACCGACTGGCCGGGAGCGCAGCAGCTCGCGCAGGACCAGGCGTTCCGCCGCGTGCAGGCGCGCTTCCTCGACACCCGCACCGACTCCGCGATCCAGGGCGTCGACTCCGGCGGCTACGAGACCAGCTGGGAGTTCATGCGGATGGCCTCCGGCTACTCGATCACCGACCGCGACGGCTTCGCCGAGCAGCACGACGCCTCGCGCCTCTTCCCGGCCGACAAGATCAGCGGCATCCCCGACACGTGGGACCCGGGCAACTGCACGACGAGATGGAACTCGCTGCTGATGTACAACCCGGACTTCACCGGTGACACCAACGATCCGGCGAAGCTCGCGTGCATGCGCAAGCTGATCGAGAAGTACCGCTACCTGCGCGCCAACGACGTCGTCGGCCGCTGGGTCCACCAGTACCACCCGGCCGCCACCGACAACGAGCGCAACTGGTTCCAGCGCGTCAGCGGCGACGGCTCGAAGTCGCTCGTCATCTACAAGGGCAACGCCTCCGGATCGGCCGTCACCGTCTACCCGCGCGGGCTCACGCCCGGCACGACCTACGACGTGCGCTACGAGCTGGCCTCGGGCAGCGCCTCGCGCACCGGCAGCGACCTGATGACCAACGGCATCAGACTCTCCTCGATCGGCGCGGGCGAGCTGATCTGGATCGGCATGCCCAAGCACCCGGGCGGCGGCGCCGACAGAACGGCGCCGGGCAATCCGTCGTCCGTCCAGGCGCACGTGCGCACGAACATGAACTGGGCCGGCGTCGAGGTCACGTGGGGCGCCGGCAGCGACGACCACTGGGTCAGCGGGTACCAGATCTCGCTGCTCGGCAGAGTGATCGGGACCGTCTCCAAGGGCCGGTACTTCCTCCACAGCGGCGCGCTCGCCTCGCCGAACGCGCCGTACGTGGTGAAGACGATCGACGGCGACGGCAACCTCTCCAGCGGCGTGACCGCCGGCGGGTTCACGAGCGACACGGCCGGCGTCGAGGACGACGATTCCGCCGTCACCTACAGCGGCGGCTGGGATCACCAGACCGGCGTCATCGACGCCTCCGGCGAGACGCTGTCGCGCTCGTCGGGCTCCTGCAACGACGCCTGCACCGGCTTCTCCGGCACGCAGGGGACCAACAACTGGCGCTACCAGGACCTCGTCTCCGGCAGATGGCAGGACATCTCGACCTACGCCGCGAGCGGCGGCTACCTCGGCATGCGCGAGTGGCACGACGCGTCGGGCGGCTTCGTCTGGCCGAGCGCGCTGCACCCGGGCGAGAGCAACGACACCGCTCGCACCTGGGTCGCGCCGAGAGCGGGCACCGTCGACATCACCAGCAACGTCGCGAAGTTCGTCACCGGCGGCGACGGCGTGGTCGTGAAGATCACCAAGAACGGCACGACGATCTGGGGTCCGACGTCGATCGGCCCCAACGACGCCACCGGTGTCGCGGCGAACGTCTCGGGCCTCGCGGTCGCGGCAGGTGACGCGATCCGCTTCGAGGTCAACCGCGGCAGCGGCAACAACCACCAGTACGACGCGACCGCCTGGGATCCGTTCATCCGCTACAGCACCGACCCGCCGCCGCCGTCGGCCACCGCGGCGACCGCCTCGTGGAGCTTCACGGGCAGCCAGGTGACCTACCTCGCCAAGCTCGGTCCCGACCTCGGCAAGGTCGACGTGAAGATCGACGGCGTCACCGACACGACGCTCGACCTCTACGCGCCCGACGACACCAACCACCAGATCCCCGTCTACACGAAGACGTTCGCGTCGGTCGCCAGACACACGATCAGCATCGAGCCGGCCGGTTCGAAGAACAGCCGCTCCAGCGGGCTGGCGATCACGCTCGACGGCTTCCAGGCGCTCACCAACGCGCCGACGGTGGTCGCCGAGACGGACGCGTCGATCACGTACGCCGGCAGCGGCTGGAGCACCAGCGGCGGCGTGAAGTCGAGCGCGACCGCGGGTGACACCGCGACGGTCAGATTCACCGGTCGTCGCATCGCCTGGGTCGGTCCGATCTGCGCCGCCTGCGGCAAGGCGGACGTCTCGCTCGACGGCGGCTTCGCCGCGCGTCTGGACACGTTCGGCTACCGCGGGCCAAGCGTCGGCCAGGCCGCGCTCTACCAGGCGACCTTCCCGACCAGCGGGCCGCACACGCTCACGGTGAGAGTGCTCGGCGCGCGCAACCTCGACAGCACCGCAAGCACGGTCGGCGTGGACGCGTTCCACGTGCGGCCGTGAGGAAGGGACGATGACGCACCAGCTGCTCCTGACCGACGCCGACCGCTTCCCGTTCGCCGCGCCTGAGCGCGCGGCGGCGGCAGCGGCCGGCGCCGACCTGCTGTCGCTCGACGGCCACGATCCTGCGCGGATCGCGGCTGTCGGGCGCGGTGCCGCGGCGATCTTCGTGTACCACGCGACGATCGACGCGGAGCTGCTCGACCAGCTGCCGCAGCTGCGCGTGGTGGCGCGCTGCGGCAGCGGCTACGACAAGGTCGACGTCGAGGCCGCGCACGCGCGCGGCGTCGAGGTCGTCTACGTGCCCGACTACGGCACCGAGGACGTCGCCGATCACACGCTGGCGCTGCTGCTGGCGTGCGCGCGGCGGGTGCCGCAGTCCGACCGCGCGCTGCGCGCCGGGCAGTGGCTGCCGTACGCCGGTCTCGGCCCGATGCAGCGGCTGCGCGGCGGCACCTTCGGGCTGCTCGGCTTCGGCCGCATCGCGCGCGCCGCCGCCAAGCGCGCGCACGCCTTCGGGATGGAGCTGCTCGTCCACGACCCCGGCGTCGACGACGTGCTGCTGGCGCAGGCCGGCGCCGTGCGGGCGCGCGATCTCGCCGACCTGCTGGAGCGCGTCGACGCGCTCTCGATCCACCTTCCCCTGACGCCCGCCACGCACCGCCTGATCGGTGCCCCGGAGCTGGCGGCGATGAAGCCCGGCGCGCTGCTCGTGAACACGAGCCGCGGCGAGATCGTCGACGAGGACGCGCTCGCCGCGGCGCTCGCCGGCGGTCACCTCGGCGGTGCCGGCCTCGACGTCTTCGAGGTCGAGCCGCTGCCCCAAGACAGTCCCCTGATCGGATTGGAGTCTGCTGTGGTCACACCCCACTCGGCGGCGTTCTCCGAGCAGGCGCTCGCCGAGTTGCGCAGCCGCGCGCTCGACGACGCCCTGCGCGTGCTCGCCGGAGAGCAACCCCGCAACCCCGTGCCGGTGCCGCGATGAGCGACCGCACCGACCTCTATCGCACGATGCGCACGATCCGCCGCTTCGAGGAGCAGATCGTCACGCTCGTCAACAGCAACGAGATCGCGGGCGTCACGCACGAGTACATCGGCCAGGAGGCGGTCGCCGCCGGCGTCTGCGCGGCGCTGCGCGACGACGACGTGATCACCTCGACGCACCGCGTCCACGGCCACGTGATCGCCAAGGGCGCCGACGTCGCGCGGATGATGTCCGAGCTGCTCGTCCGCACGACGGGGCTCAACCGCGCCCGCGGCGGCTCGATGCACATCGCCGACGTCTCGCTCGGGATCTACGGCGCCAACGGCATCGTCGCGGCCGGCGCGCCGATCGCGGCCGGCGCGGCGTGGGCCGGCGTGCAGGCCGGCAGCGACCGTGTCGCCGTCTGCTTCTTCGGTGACGGCGCCGTCAACCAGGGCGTGCTGCACGAGACGATGAACATGGCCGGGATCTGGAACCTGCCGGTGATCTTCGTCTGCGAGAACAACGGCTACGCCGTCTCCTTCGCGCAGGAGGACGCGACCGCCGGCTCTCTGGTCGGGCGCGCCGCCGCCTACGGCATGCCGGCCGAGCGGGTCGACGGGATGGACGCCGACGCCGTCGCCGCCGCGGCGGCGAACGCCGTCGCGCACGCGCGCGCCGGCGGCGGTCCGTCGTTCCTCGAGTGCACGACCTACCGCTTCGTCGGCCATCACACGGCCGAGGCGACGATGGGGCTCGGCTACCGCAGCGACGAGGAGATCGAGCGCTGGCGTGAGCGCGACCCGCTGCTGGTGCTGGGCGCGCGGATGGCGGCCGAGGAGGTCGCCGCGATCGACGCCGACGTCGAAGAGCTGCTGGAGCGCGCGCTGGCGTTCGCGCGCGAGAGCCCGCGCCCGGAGGTCTCCTCCGCGCGCGACTACGTGTACGCGAGCGGCCCCGCGCCGCGCGAGGGAGTGGCGGTCTGATGGCCCGGATGCGATACCAGCAGGCGCTCGCGAGAGCGCTGCGCGACGAGATGCTGCGCGACCCGTCGGTGTTCGTGCTCGGCGAGGACGTGCGCGCCTCGCTGCGCGGCGTCACGAGAGGGCTGGCGGCCGAGCTGGGCGATCAGCGGATCATCGACACGCCGATCTCCGAGCAG
>DATIOB010000510.1:0-8331 GCA_035473605.1 Conexibacter sp. | reverse complement strand
GGTGCACGCCGAGCCGCTCGTCGTACGGGATCCGCATGCGGTCGGCGGCGGACCGCCAGAACGCCATCTCGTCGGGCGTGACCCCGAGCTCCTGGGCGCGATCGACGTGGCGCACGCAGGCGTCGGCGGCGCCGTTCAGGTTGCGCTGCGCCATCAGGTTCGTGTAGACGTTGTCGTCGGCGAGCGCGCTGTACTCGTCGGGGCCGGTGACGCCGTCGATCCGGAACTCGCCCTGGAGATCGTGGTGGCCGAGCGAGCGCCACAGCCGCGCCGTCTCGACCAGCAGTCTCAGCCCGATGTCGCGCTCGAAGACGAGGTCGCCGGTCACGTCGACGTGGCGGATGACGGCGTCGGCGACGTCGGCGGCGACGTGGAAGGCGGCGGTGCCGGCCGGCCAGTAGGCCGAGCACTCCTGCCCGCGGATCGTGCGCCACGGGAAGGCCGCGCCCTCGAGCCCGAGCTGGAAGGCGCGCTCGTGCGCCAGCGGCAGCGTCGAGTGACGCCAGCGCAGCGCGTCGGCGGCCGCGTGCGGCGCGGTGTACGTCAGCACCGGCAGCACGAACGTCTCCGTGTCCCAGAAGGCGTGACCGTCGTAGCCGGTGCCGGTCAGCCCCTTCGCCGCGATCGCGCGCCGCTCGGTGCGGGCGCCGGCCTGGAGCGTGTGGAAGAGCGCGAAGCGGATCGCCTGCTGCAGCTCCGCGTCGCCGTCGATCTCGACGTCGGCGCCGTCCCAGAACTCGTCGAGGTACCCGCGCTGCTCCTCGAGCAGGCCGTCCCAGCCGCTGCGCACGGCCGAGGAGAGCGCGGCATCGACCTGGTCGCGCACGGCCGGCAGCGAGCGCCGGCTCGACCAGCCGTAGCCGAGCAGCTTCGTCAGCACGAGCGACTCGCCGTCGCCGACCTCGGTCGCGACCGTCAGCCGCGCGAGATCGTCGTGGCTCTCGATGTCGAGGACCGTGCCCTCCGGCCCCTCGACGACGTGGTCCATCCCGGCGGCCATGCGGATCTTGCTCGCGCGCGTCTGGTGGACGAGCACGGCGCGGCGCTCGTGGTCCTCGTGCAGCTCCGGCACGAGCGGGTACGCGAGCGCGGCGGCGGCGCGCGGGTCCCTGCTGACGGCCGGGCCGGGCTCGTTGGCGACCAGCTCCGACTGCACCACGATGCGCATCTCGCCGTCGAGCGGGCGGACCTCGTAGCGGATCGCGGCGATCCCGCGCTGGACGAAGGAGACGAGGCGCGTCGAGCGCACCTCCAGCTCGCGCCCGGCCGGCGAGCGCCAGCGCACGACGCGCTCGAGCGTGCCGGCTCTGAGGTCGAGCACGCGTCTGTGGCTCAGCAGCGCGCCGTAGCGGACGTCGAACGGCTCGTCGTCGACGAGCAGGCGGATGATCTTGCCGTTGGTGACGTTGACGGCCGTCTGGCCGTCCTCCGGGTAGCTGTAGCCGGCCTCGGCGTACGGCAGCGGACGCGTCTCGTAGAAGCCGGCGAGGTAGGTGCCCGGCTGGCCGAACGGCTCGCCCTCGTCGAGGTTGCCGCGCATCCCGATGTGACCGTTGGAGAGCGCGAAGACCGACTCGGCGTGCGGCAGCAGCCCCAGCTGCAGCTGGTCCTCGGTGACCGACCACGGCTCGACGGTGAAGATCGGTTCGGGGATCACAGCAGCTCCGAGAGGTCGTCGACGACGATGTCGGCGCCGTGGTCGAGCAGCGCCTGACGCTGCCCGGCCCGGTCGACGCCGACCACGAATCCGAATCTGCCGGCGCGGCCGGCGGCGACGCCGGCGAGCGCGTCCTCGAAGACGGCCGCCTGCGCAGGCTCCACGCCGAGCGCCTTCGCGCCGGCGAGGAAGGTGTCGGGGGCCGGCTTGCCGGCCAGCCCCTCGGCGCGGGCGGTCGTGCCGTCGACGCGCGCCTCCAGCATGTCGTCGATCCCGGCGGCCTCGATGACCGCCTTGCAGTTGTTGGAGGAGGAGACGACCGCGCGCCGCAGCCCGGCGTCGCGCGCGGCGTGCAGATAGCCGACCGAGCCCTCGAACGGCGCGACCGCGCCGCTGGCGATCAGCTCCAGCACGAGCGCGTTCTTGCGCGTTCCGAGGCCGTTGACGGTCTCGGCCTCCGGACCGTCGTCGGGCGCTCCCTCCGGCAGCTCGATCCCGCGCGAGGCGAGGAAGTCGCGCACGCCGGCCTCGCGTGGCTTGCCGTCGACCCATCTGGTGTAGTCGGCGCCCTCGAACGGGACGAACGGAGTCCCCTCGCGCTGCGCGCGCTCGCGCAGGTAGGCGTCGAACATCTTCTTCCATGCGGCGGCGTGGACGCTCGCGGTCTGGGTCAGCACGCCGTCGAGGTCGAAGAGGCAGGCGCTGATGCTGTCTGGGAGGCCGAGCATTCCCGGCAAGATACGACGTACGCCATCCTTCCGCAGGTGGAACACATCGAGCTCACGCTGCTCGGGCTCCTGCTGGCGGTCGTGGGGCTGACGGCGCTCGCGCGCCTGTGGAACGTTCCGTATCCGATCCTGCTGGTGATCGGAGGCAGCCTGCTCGGCTTCTTCCCGGGCCTGCCGAGCGTCGAGCTGGACCCCGACCTCGTGCTCCTGGTGTTCCTCCCGCCGCTGCTGTTCAACGCCGCCTACTTCGCCTCCCCGCGCGACATGAAGCTGCTGTGGCGGCCGATCACGCTGAACGCGGTCGGGCTCGTGCTGCTGACCGCCTGCACGGTCGCGTGGGTCGCGCACACGCTGATCGACGACCTCTCGTGGGCGGCCGCCTTCACGCTCGGCGCGATCTGCGCGCCGACCGATCCGCTCGCCGCGACGACGATCGCGCGCAGACTCGGGGTGCCGGCGCGGCTGGTGAGCGTGATCGAGGGCGAGAGCCTCGTCAACGACGGCAGCGCGCTCGTGATCTACCGCGTCGCGGTCGCGGCGGCGGTCGGCGGCAGCTTCGACCTGCTCGACGCGAGCTGGGAGTTCGTCGCCAACGTCGCCGGCGGGATCGCGATCGGCGCGCTCGTCGGCTTCGCGCTGCTGCCGCTCTTCCGGCGCGCGCTCGCCGATCCGCTGATCGGCGTGACGCTGTCGCTCGTCGCCGGCTACCTCGGCTACATCCCGGCGGAGGAGCTGAACGTCTCCGGCGTGCTCGCCGCCGTCACCGTCGGGCTGGTGCTGTGCTGGCACGCCCCGACGATCACCGACCCGCTCTCGCGCCTGACCGGCTACGCCTTCTGGGAGGTGCTCGTCTTCCTCCTGAACGCGCTCCTGTTCGTGCTCGTCGGCTTCCAGCTGCACGAGGTCGTCACCCACCAGGAGCGCTCGCTGGCGGTCCTGCTCGGGCTCGGCGCCGCCGTCAGCGCGACGGTGATCGCGACGCGGCTGCTGTGGGGCAACACGACGCCGTACGTCATCCGCGCGCTCGACCGCCGCCCCAAGCAGCGGCTGCTGCGGGTCGGCTGGAGAGAGCGGATGGTGATCGGCTGGAGCGGCATGCGCGGCGCCGTCTCGCTCGCGGCCGCGCTCGCGCTGCCGCTCGACTTCCCCGAGCGCGACCTGCTGCTGTTCCTGACGCTGACGGTGATCTTCGCGACGCTCGTCGGGCAGGGGCTGACGCTGCCGTGGCTGATCCGCACGCTCGGGATCGAGGACGACGGCTCCCCGGCGCGCGAGGAGCTGCACGCCCGCCGCAGCGCGACCGAGGCGGCGCTCGCGCGGCTGGAGGAGCTGGGCGCGGAGGAGTGGACGCGCGACTCGACCGTGCGGCTGATGCGCAAGAACTACGACGTGCGTCAGCGGCGGCTGGCGCAGGTCGCCGGCGAGCGCTCCTTCGAGGACGACGGCGAGGACCTCGGCGAGCACACGGACGCTCGCGCCAGGCTGACGAAGGAGCTGCTCGACGCCGAGCGCGCCGTGATCGTCGCGCTGCGCAACGAGGGCGCGATCTCCGACGAGGTGATGCACAGACTGGAGCGCGAGCTGGACCTGCAGGAGCTGGGGATCGCGGCGTATCGCAGAGGAGAGCCGCTCGAGCCGGATGCGGCGGCGTGAGCCGCGGCTATGTTCGGGGCATGAGCGATTCCACTCCAGTGCGCATCGGCATCGTCGGCGTCGGCAACATCGGCGGGGCGCTCGCGCGCCACTTCGCCGCCGCCGGCCACGAGGTCGCCGTCGCCAACTCGCGCGGGCCCGAGACGCTCGCCGACCTCGTCGCCGAGCTGGGCGAGCGCGCGCAGGCCATGACGGTCGCGGACGCGCTGCGCTTCGGCGAGGTCGACGTCGTCTCGATCCCGCTCGGCCGCATCGGCGAGCTGCCGGCCGACGGGGTCGACGGCAAGGTCGTGATCGACACGAACAACTACTACCCCGGGCGCGACGGCCAGATCGCCGCGCTCGACGACGACAGCACGACCTCGAGCGAGCTGCTCGCCGACCAGCTGCCCGGAGCGCGGGTCGTGAAGGCCTTCAACGCGATCTACGCGAGATGGCTGGCCGAGCGCGGCCTGCCCACCGGAGATCCCGGCCGCCTCGCGATCCCGATCGCGGGCGACGACGCGGAGGCGAAGCGGGTCGTCGCGGCGCTGATCGACGAGATCGGCTTCGACGCCGTCGATGCGGGAACGCTCGCCGTAGGCGGCCGCAAGCACCAGCCCGGCACGCCGCCCTACGGCGCCGAGGCCGGCGCGCGGGAGCTGCGCGAGCTGCTCGGCTGAGACGACACGAGTCAGAGACGACAGGAGAACGACGCGATGGGCTTCGACCAGTACCACGAGCCGCCGGAGGAGCTGTCGGCGCAGACGCGCACCTTCGCGCGCATGTGCGCCTCCCTGACCGAGGAGGCGGAGGCGATCGGCTGGTACGAGCAGCGGCTCGCCGTCGAGCCGGACGCCGAGGCGCGCGCGATCATGAGCGACGCGCAGGGGGAGGAGTTCAAGCATTTCGCGATGGACCTCGAGTACCTGCTGCGGCGCACCCCGCGCTGGCGCGAGATCGCGCAGGGCGTCCTCTTCCAGGGCGGCGACATCGTCGAGCACGGCGAGGCGGCGGAGGCCGCGAGCGGAGACGAGGACGGCGGCGGCGCGCCGGGCCCGGCCTCCGGCGGCGGCCCGACCGGCGGCGGCTCGCTCGGGATCGGCAGCCTGAAGGGAGCGACGCTGTGAGCCATCTGCTGCGGGAGCACGCGCCGATCACCGCCGACGCCTGGCGTGAGATCGACCAGGAGGCGCGCGAGCGGCTGACGCCGGCGCTCGCCGGGCGCAAGCTGGTCGACTTCGCCGGCCCGTTCGGCTGGGAGCGGTCGGCGACCAACCTCGGCCGCGTCGAGCCGCTCGACGGCGAGCCGGTCCAGGGCGTCGAGGCGGTGCGCCGGCGGGTGCTGCCGTTCGTCGAGCTGCGGGCGCCGTTCACGGTCGCGCGCAGCGAGCTGCGCGACCTCGACCGCGGGGCGGTCGACGTCGACTTCGACGCGCTCGACGCGGCCGCGACGAGAATCGCGATCGCCGAGAACGTCGCGATCTTCCACGGGCTCGCGAGCGCCGGGATCGCCGGCCTCTGCGACGAGTCGTCGCATCCGCGCGTGGAGCTGGGCGACGACGGCTTCGACCGCTATCCGACGCATGTCGCGCGGGCCGTCGAGCTGCTGCTGTCGGCCGGGATCGAGGGCCCGTACGGCGTCGCGCTCAGCCCCGAGGCGTACACCGGCGTGATCGAGACGACCGAGCGCGGCGGCTATCCGCTGCTGGACCACGTCAAGAAGATCGTCGGCGGCCCGCTCGTGTGGGCGCCGGGCGTGCACGGCGCGGTCGTGCTCAGCATGCGCGGCGGCGACTTCCTGTTCGAGTCGGGCCAGGATCTGTCGGTCGGCTACGACCACCACGACGGCGCGGCCGTCCACCTGTACCTGGAGGAGAGCTTCTCCTTCCGCGTCGCGACGCCGGAGGCGGCCGTCGCGCTGACGCCGTGAGCGCGGCGCGGGGCGGGCGGCGCAGTGCCGCCCGCCCCGCGTCCGCGGACTAGCGCTCGGAGGCGAGCTTCGGGGCGCCGGCGGCGCGGGCGGCGCCGCGCGTCGGCTTGAGCGCCGGCGTGATCGCCTGCGAGGCCGACTTGCCGTAGAGCGTCGGGTCGAGGTAGCGGCCCTTCGCCTTGCCCGTCTTCGACGTGACGGCGGAGATGCCGTCGCGTCTGGCCTGCGGGTCGCGGCGCTCGCCGGTCACCGACCACGAGACCTTCGTGCGCGGGTTCTCGCTGCGGACCTGGAAGCTGCCGTCGCCATCGACCTCTCTGGCGACGATCACCTGGCCGAACTGGCCGATCGGCGTCAGCTGGTAGCGCCAGTCGCCGGCGATCGCGGTCGCGTACGACGGCAGTCTCACCGTCGCGCGGCCGCTGCCGTCGGTCGTGACGTTGCCGCTGTAGGTGACGGTCAGCGAGTCGGTCTCGACCGGCGTGTGCGTCAGCGTGCGCTGCGAGGGCGCGCGCGGGTCGTCGATCTTGAAGCCGCTCTTGGTGCCGGTGACGGTCAGGTCGCCGTTGATCTGGACGGCGCCGTTGAAGGTCGCGGCCGTCGTTCTGCCCTGCGCGAAGAGGGCGGAGCCGTTGCCGTTGGTGACGGCCTCGACGGCGTTGTCGTTGTTGGCGGCGTTGACGTTCTCGCCGCGCACGCCGGTGCCGGTGCCGCCGGAGATGCCGGCCTGGCCGATCACGCCGATCGCGCCGTTGGGGTCGGTGACGAAGCCGCGGACGCCGAAGCCGCCGGTGCCGTCATGACGGCCGACGACAGCGCCTATGCCGTTGCATCTGCCTATGTTTCTCTCGCAGATCGCGCCGTTCTGGCGCGCGACGACCGCCTCGCCGGAGGAGGAGTCGCCGATCAGCGCGGCGCTCGATATGGAGTTGACGACGCCCCAGATCGAGTTGCCGTTCGTGTTGGCGAAGACGCCGGGGCCGACGCCCTGATTGTCGACGCTGATCGCGCGCGTGCTGGTGGGGGAGCCGTTGTTGGTGATGTTGACGTCGAGCGCGTTGCCGAGCCCCTGCTGTCTGACGCTGACCGCCGTCTGCGTCGAGGCGGCATTGGAGAGCGTGGCGCTGAGGATGCCGTCGGTCGTGCCTCTCTGGTCGAGGTCGAGCGGCGGGATCACCTGCAGCAGCTTCGCCAGCACCTCGGCGGGCGTGTCGGGCGAGCCGGCGGGGCCGACCGGGCCGGCGGGGCCGACCTCACCCTGCGGTCCGGCGGGACCGACCGGGCCGACGGGACCAGCGGGACCAGCCGGACCGGCGGGACCCTGAGGACCAGGCGCGCCATCTCTACCGGGAGCGCCGTCACTGCCCGGAGCGCCTCTCGCGCCTCTCGCACCTCTGGCACCTCTGGGGCCACTCGGCCCGGTCTCGCCGACGACGTTCCAGAAGATCTTCGGCTGGCCGGCCGGACATCTCGCGTTCTGGGTCGTCTTGTTGAGCGTCTTGAAGTCCTGTGTGACGCAGGCGTAGATCCGTCTGGGCGCCGCCTGGGCGGCGGCTGGCAGGGCTGCGAGCGCGCCCACCAGCGCGCCGGGCAGCAGGACGAGCGCGGCGACTCGTCGCGGCGTCAGTGAGCGTGCGGTCATGCACCGCGGCTTCTCCGCTTTGACGTCGTCTCCCCTGCCGGTCAGAACGCTGACGCGCCAAGCACGTCAGAAAGAAGGCCCATCGGGGCCAACTTGGCACTTCAGCGCTCTACCGGGTCAACAAACGGTCGAGCGTCAGCTCGGGGTGGTCGCGCTCCAGGCGCTGGAGCACGAACTCGCTCCGGAAGACGGCGAGATGTGTGCCGTCGGCGCGTACGAGCACCTCGGAACCGGTCGCCTCGCGGATCGTCGGGACGTCGCCGGGCTCGGTCCGGCGGGCGACGTTCCACGGCGCCTCCTCCAAACGCACTCTCGCGTTGAACTCGTTCTCCATGCGGTTGACGGCGACGTCGAACTGGAGCCGCCCGACGCCGGCCAGCACCGGCACGGGATCGCCGGCCGCCTCACGTCTGAGCACGTGCACGACGCCCTCCTCGTCGAGCTGCTCCTGCCCGCGGCGGAACTGCTTGTAGCGCGAGACGTCGCCGTTGCGGACGAACATGAAGAACTCGGGCGCCAGCGACGGGATCGCAGGAAAGCGGGCCGGCTCGTCGAGCCACAGCGTGTCGCCGACGCGCGTGTCGACGGCGCCGACGATCCCGACGACGTCGCCCGGGAACGCCTCCTCCATCAGCGAGCGCTCTCGCCCGAAGACCTCGTGCGCGTGCGCCATCGCGAGCGAGCGGCCGGTGCGCTCGTTCGTCACGCGCATGCCGCGCTCGAAGCGGCCCGAGCAGAT
>DATIOB010000509.1:0-3727 GCA_035473605.1 Conexibacter sp. | reverse complement strand
CGCGAGGGGACGTCGTTGACGACGCGGTCGCCGATCCGCAGGTCGCCTTCGCTGATCTCCTCCAGCCCGGCGACCATCCGCAGCGCGGTCGTCTTCCCGCAGCCCGAGGGCCCGACCAGCACCATGAACTCCTGGTCGGCGATCTGCAGCTCGATCGACGAGACGGCGCGCGTGCCATCCGGATAGACCTTGCTGACGCGATCGAAGCTCACCTCGGCCACAGGGGCAGTCCCTCCGCAGATGTGCAGAACCGTGAGGGCTGCTCGCGCTGCGCATCCCCTCCTCCTGAAAAGAGGCGTACCCCCAGCCCGTCGCGTTCCAAACGGTCTGCACGGGACGTCGCAGCGAGCGGCTATCTGTCAGCTTCGGAACGCGCTGATCAAGCTCCCGCCGCCAGCAGCCGATCACCAGTGAAGGACATCCAGGGAAGGACTGCTTTGCAGCAAATCTTGTCGGGGGCGCCGTTGCGGCAGCTGCTCGCCGCGGCGACGTTCGTCGGGCTGGCGCTGCTGTTCGGGCAGGCGCTGACCGACTTCGGCGGCGGCGCCGCCGATGTCGTGATCGATGACGGGATCTACTTCGCGCTCGAGCTGGGCGGCGCGATCGCCTGCCTCGTGCGCGCCGCGCTCGTGCGCGACCGCCGCCCCGCCTGGATCTGCATCGGCCTGGCGATCCTCGTCTACGCGCTCGGCGACGGCATATGGGGTCTCCTCTTCGACCGCGGCGACTCGCCGTGGGCGGCCGACGCCGCCTACCTGCTGTTCTATCCGCTCTGCCTCGCCGGCCTCGGGCTGCTGCTCGCCGACGGGCGCGACCGGGTCGCCGCGCGGCTGTGGGTCGACGGCCTGATCGGCGGCCTCACGGTCGGCGCCTACGTCGTCGCCTTCGCCTACGAGCCGGTCCTCACCGCCAGCGATGCCTCCTCGGCGCAGACGGCGCTCCATCTCGCCTACCCGCTCGCCGACCTGATGCTGATCGGCTTCATCCTGACCGCCTTCGCGACGCAGGCATGGCGGCCCGGCGGCGTCTGGGTCCTGCTCGGCCTCGGGATGGTCGCCTTCACCGTCGCCGACACGCTCTACGCCTACCAGAGCGCGACCGGCACCTTCGACGACGACTCGCTCGTCTCCGCGCTGTGGCCGTACGCGCTCGTGGTCTGGGGCTGGGCGGCGTGGCAGCCGTGGCGCCCGCGACAGGTCGAGAGCGGTTTCGGCCTGCAGGCGTTCGCGATCCCGGCCGGCTTCGCCGGGCTCGCCGTCGCGCTGCTCTGCCTCGGCCAGTTCACCGAGATCGCGACCGCCGCGGTGCTGCTGGCGACCGCCGCGCTGCTGATCGCGACCGGGCGCGCCGGCTGGACCTTCCGCGAGTACGTCAGGCTGCTGCGGGCGACGCGCCAGGAGGCCCTGACCGACGGGCTCACCGGCCTGCCCAACCGGCGCCGCCTGATGGCCGACCTCGACCGCGCCGTCGCGCTCTGCGCCGCCGACCCGCGCCGCAGCCAGACGCTCGCGTTCTTCGACCTCGACGGCTTCAAGGGCTACAACGACGGCTTCGGCCACGCCGCCGGCGACATGCTGCTCGACCGCCTCGCGAGCCGGCTGGCGGAGGTCGTCCGCGGCCACGGCCGCGCCTACCGGCTCGGCGGCGACGAGTTCTGCATCCTGCTCGACGAGCGCGCCGGCGACGGCGAGGTGGACGCGGTCGTCGCGGCGGCCGCGGGGGCGCTGCGCGAGCAGGGCGAGGGCTTCAGCGTCGGCGCCTCCTGCGGCGTCGTCGCGATCCCGTCGGAGGCCGACTCGGCGACGCACGCGCTGCAGCTCGCCGACCAGCGCATGTACGCCGCCAAGGACGACTCGCGCCAGTCGAGCCGGCGGCAGACCTGCGACGTGCTGCTGCAGGTGCTCCGCGAGCGCGAGCCGGAGCTGCACGACCATCTCGAAGGGGTCGCGGCGCTGGTCGTCGGCGTCGCGCGGCGGCTGGGGCTGAGCGCCGAGCAGGTCGACGAGGTCGCGCGCGCGGCGGAGCTGCACGACATCGGCAAGATCGCGATCCCCGACGAGATCCTGCACAAGCCGGGTCCGCTCGACGCCGACGAGTGGCGGCTGATGCGCGAGCACACGGTCATCGGCGACCGCATCCTCGGCGCGGCGCCGGCGATGAGGCCGGTCGCGGCGATCGTGCGCTCCAGCCACGAGCGCTTCGACGGAGGCGGCTACCCCGACGGTCTGACCGGCGAGAGAATCCCGCTCGGCGCGCGGATCGTCGCCGTCTGCGACGCCTACGACGCGATGGTCAGCGAGCGCCCGTACCAGGGCTCGCTCCCCCACCTCGACGCGCTGACGGAGCTGAGACGGTGCGCGGGGAGCCAGTTCGACCCGCAGGTCGTGGCGGCGTTCAGCGACGTCATCGCCGCCCTCAACGCACAGACGCCGCCGGGGTTCGATCGAACCCGCGGCGGCGTCAGGTGAAGCTGCTGCTGCCTACGCCTTGACGGCGGAGATGTCGAGCGCGAGCTTGACCTTGTCGCTGACGAGCATGTTGCCGGAGCCGAGCGCCTGGTTGAACTTCATCTCGAACTCGCCGCGGTTGATCTGGCCGGTGATCGTGAGGCCGACGCGGGTGTTGCCCCACGGGTCGACGTCGCTGCCCTCGACGACGGCCTCGAGCGTGATCGGCTTCGTGATGCCGTGGATCGTGATGTCGCCGGTGATCTTGAACGTCTCGTCGTCGACGGGCGTTATCTCGGTCGACGTGAACGTGATCTGCTCGTGCGTGGCGGCGTCGAAGAAGTCGGGCGAGCGGAGGTGCTCGTCGCGCTGCGCCTCGTTCGTGTCGACCGAGGCGACCTGGACGGTGCCGCTGGCGGTCGCGGTGCCGTCCTCGCCGATCGTGAGGCTGCCGGCGAACTCCTTGAACTTGCCCTTCACGGTGGCGATGCCCATGTGCTTGACCTGGAAGCCGACCTCGGAATGAGCGGGGTCGACGTTCCAGGTGCCGGTGGGGACGGACGTGACAGTGGCGGACATTTGGGTGATTCCTTCCTTCGGGACGGGGCGAAGTTGATTGCGTGGTCAACAACATAGCACAAGTGATTGCGCACGCAACTGTTATGCTCCTTCACATGGCCATCCACCCCTCACCCATCTCCCCGCTTCCCGCTCCGGCGGATCTCGGGCCGCTGGGCGAGCAGGAGGGATCGGTCTGCGGCGCTTCGGACTGGGAGCGCCTGTCCGATCACGAGAGCGCCGCTTGGGAAGGCTTCCTGCAGGCGCACGCCGAGATCCAGGTCGAGCTCGAGCACGAGCTGCAGGCCGCCCACCAGCTCTCCTTCAGCGACTACTTCGCGCTGCTCGCGCTCGACAAGGCCGAGCGCGGCTCGCTGCGCATGCACGACCTCGCCAAGCCGGTGCGGCTGACCCGCAGCGGCCTCACGCGCCTCGTCGAACGGCTGGAGCGGATCGGCCTGATCGAGCGCGCCCCCTGCCCCGACGACGCGCGCGGCACCGAGGCGCGCATCACCGAGGCCGGCCGCGCGCTCGTGCACGCCGCCTCGGCGACCCACCTCGCCGGCGTCCGCCGCCGCTTCCTCGCGCGCTTCTCGCCCGCGGAGCTGCAGCTGCTGGCCGAGCAGTTCGGCCGGCTCGCCGGCTGAGCGCGCGAGCGCACCGCGGCTCGCGCACACCGCGACGGTTGACAATCACTCCCCTTTCCGTTCTGATGAGCGCGG
>DATIOB010000508.1:0-1869 GCA_035473605.1 Conexibacter sp. | reverse complement strand
GGTCGCCGTGGTCGGTGAAGGTGCGCAGGCGGTGGCCCATACGCAGCGCCCCGGGGGCCTTGCGCTCCAGGGCGTCGCGCAGCAGCGGCTCGAGCTCGTGCTGGGGGATGTTGATGACGAACGGGAAGCGCGTGTCCTCGGTCAGGGCGCCGGTCAGGACGGAGGCGCGCGCCGTGTTGGTGGCGCGGTCGAGGTCGCCGATCTCGTCGATCCGCAGCGAGGCGCGCAGCACGTCGTCGAGCGCGCCGTAGCGGTGCAGCACCTCGAGCGTGCGCGTCAGGACGGTGCCGGCCTTCGTGTCGAGCGAGAGGCGGTCGTCCTCCTCCAGCACGATCGTCTCGACGCCGTAGCGGGCGAGTCCGAGCGCGGTCACGAGGCCGACGGGGCCGGCGCCGATCACGGCGACGGGAAGCTGCTCGTCGGTCACTGGCCGTCCTCCTCTTGCTCTGCGGGGAAGGCGCGATCGCGGGTCAGCGTCGAGCCGGTCATCGTGGCGGCGTCGGAGAGCAGGAACAGCAGCGGGCCGACGACGTCGTCGGGCGTGCCGATGCCGGTCGTCTTCTCCCAGTGCTCGCGCTCGCCGCCGGTCGGGTTGGCGGCCTGGAACTGGGGCGTGTCGATCACGCCCGGGAAGACGGTGTTGACGCGCACGCGCGCGGGCGCGACCTCGGCCGCGAGCGACTTCGCGAAGGCGATCAGCGCGCCCTTGCTGGCGGCGTACGCCGACGCCTGCGCGCGGCCCATGTGGGCGAGGCCGGAGGCGAAGACGAGGATCGCGCCGCCGCGCGCGGCGGTCATCGTCGGCAGCACCGCCTGGCAGGCCCAGACGACGCCGTCGAGGTTGACCGCGAGCGTGCGGCGCCACTCCTGCGGGTCCATCGCCTGCACGTCGCTGCGCGGCTGGACGGCGGCGCCGGCGACGAGCGCGTCGATGCGGCCGTGTCTGGCGTGGACGGCCTGGGTGGCGGCGAGGACGGCGTCGCGATCGGAGACGTCGACCTGGTGCTGCTCGACGCGCGGCTCGCCGTCGAGGTCGGGCGCGTGCGTGACGTCGAAGACGGCCGCGCTGCCGCCGGCGCGCGCGTAGCCGCGCGCGAGCGCGGCGCCGATGCCGTTGGCGCCGCCGGTCACGATCAGGACCTCGCCGGTCGCGTCGAAGGCGGCTCTCATGCGGTGCCGCCCGCGACATGGTCGCCGCCGCGAGAAGGAGCCTCAGGCGAGTTCTCGCCGCGAACCCGAGGGCTCTGCCCGAGCGGTTCGCCGGGCTCGCCCAAGTCGACGCCGACGCTCTGCGCAGCGGCGCGCAGTCTCTCCAGCACGCTCGCGTCGAGCGGGACGCCCTGCGCTTGGGCGGCGGCGTGGCGCTCGGCCTCCAGCTGGCCGGGCACGAGCAGCCGCTCGACGCCGGGGGCGGCCGGCGGGCTCGTGACCTGCCGCGAGAGGTCGGCGACGCGCGCGGCGAAGCCGTCGAGGTCGCTGCCGAAGCGCGTCACGTCGAGCGCGAGGAAGAAGTGGGCGCAGTCGTTCGGCGTCGCCGTGTCGGCGTAGAGCCCTCTGACCGCGGCGCCGAAGGAGCCGCCCGAGAGCACGCCGGTCAGCACGTCGACCATCAGCGCGAGGCCGTAGCCCTTGTGGCCGGCGGCCGGCAGCAGCAGCCCGGCGATCGCCGCCTCGGGGTCGGTCGTCGGCGTGCCGTCGGCGGCGGTCGCCCACGTCGCGGGGATCGCGCGGCCCTCCTGCGCGGCGAGGCGGATCTTCCCGAGCGCCGCTTCGGAGAGCGCCATGTCGAGCACGAGCGGCTCGCCGTCGGCACGCGGGACGCCGATCGCGAGCGGGTTGTTGCCGACGACCGCGTGGGCGCCGCCGGGC
>DATIOB010000507.1:0-2001 GCA_035473605.1 Conexibacter sp. | reverse complement strand
AGCTCGACGACGACGAGCCGTTCGCCGTCGCGATCGCCTCCGGCGACCCCGAGCTGCGGATCGGCACGCCCGCGCTCGGCGCCGGCGAGGCGCGCGTCGCGCTGACCGACGGCGGCGTGACCGTCCCGCTGCGGCGGCTGGCGTGGGCGCGCAGCGGCGACAAGGGCGACCAGGCCAACATCGGCGTGATCGCGCGCCGGCCCGAGTTCCTCGAGCCGATCCGCGAGCAGCTGACCTGCGCCCGCGTCGGCGACCGCTTCGCGCACTACCTGACCGGCGGCGTGCGCCGCTGGGAGATGCCGGGCCTGCATGCGCTCAACTTCGTCCTCGACGGCGCGCTCGGCGGCAAGGGCGGCACCTCGACGCTGCGCTTCGACCCGCAGGGCAAGAGCTTCGCCGCGATGCTGCTGGAGCTGCCGATCGCCGTGCCGGCGGAGTGGGACCGCGACGGCCGGCTGGCGCGATGAGCCTGCCGCAGAAGGTGCTGGTCGCCAACCGCGGCGAGATCGCGGTGCGGATCGTCGCGACGCTGCGGCGGCTGGGGATCGCCAGCGTCGTCGTCTTCCACGCGCAGGACGCCGGCGGGCGGGCGGTGCGCGAGGCCGACGAGTCGGTCGAGCTGTTCGGCGAGACGCCGGTCGCCGCCTACCTCGACGGCGCCGCGATCGTCGCGGCCTGCGAGGCGACCGGCGCGACCGCCGTCCACCCGGGCTTCGGCTTCCTGTCGGAGAACGCCGACTTCGCCGAGCGGCTCGCCGCGGCCGGGATCGTCTTCGTCGGCCCGCCGCCGGCGGCGATTCGCGCGATGGGCGACAAGATCGAGAGCAAGCGGATCGCGCAGGCGGCCGGCGTGCCGACGCTGCCCGGCTCCGAGGGCGCCGTCGAGACGGCCGCGGAGGCGACCGCGATCGCCGCCGAGATCGGCTTCCCGGTGCTGCTGAAGGCGAGCGCCGGCGGCGGCGGCAAGGGGATGCGGATCGCGCGCGACGCGGCCGAGTGCGTGGAGGCGTTCGAGCGCGCCTCCGGCGAGGCGCTCGCCAGCTTCGGCGACGGCCGCGTCTTCGTCGAGCGCTTCATCGAGCGCCCGCGCCACATCGAGGTGCAGGTGCTGGCCGACGGCCACGGCGCCGTCGTCCACCTCGGCGAGCGCGAGTGCTCGATCCAGCGCCGCTACCAGAAGGTCGTCGAGGAGTGCCCGTCGCCGTTCGTCGACGCCGCGATGCGCGCCGAGATGGGGCGCACCGCGATCGCGCTCGCGCGCGCCGTCGACTACCGCTCGGCCGGCACCGTCGAGCTGATCGTCGACGAGCAGCGGCGCTTCTACTTCCTCGAGATGAACACGCGCCTGCAGGTCGAGCATCCCGTCACCGAGCTGGTGACCGGGATCGACATCGTCGAGCAGCAGCTGCGCGTCGCGGCCGGCGAGCCGCTCGCCTTCGACCAGCGGCAGGTCCGCTTCGACGGCCACGCGATCGAGTGCCGCGTCTACGCCGAGGATGCCGACGCCGGCTTCGTGCCGGCGACCGGTCCGCTGGCGCTGGTGCGCTTCCCGGCCGGCGAGGGGATCCGCGTCGACCACGGCGTCGTCGAGGGGCAGGAGGTCAGCTCCGCCTTCGACCCGATGATCGCCAAGCTCGCCGTCCACGCGCCGACGCGCGCGGAGGCGATCGCGCGCGGCCGCGCGGCGCTGCGCGCGACGGTCCTGCTCGGCACGATCACCAACACCGCCTTCCTCGAACGGGTGCTGGCGCAGCCGGCCTTCGCCGCGGGGGAGACGCACACCGGCTTCATCGACGAGCACGCCGAGGCGCTGCGCTCACCCGCTCCCAGCGAGCGGCAGGAGCGCAGCCTGGCGGTCGCCGCCGCGCTCGCGAGCCCGCGCTTCGACCGCCGCCACGCCGTGCCCGAGCCGCTCGCGGCGATCGGCCCGTGGAGCACGTGATGGCGGCCTACGAGATCGCGCTGGAGGGCGGCGGCACGCACACGGCGACGCTCGCCCAG
>DATIOB010000506.1:0-4027 GCA_035473605.1 Conexibacter sp. | reverse complement strand
CAGGTCGCGAAGACGTGGTCGAGCCGTCTGTCGGGATGGGTCAGCAGCCAGCGCGGGACGGCGAGCGCGGCGACCAGCCCGCCGAGCGTGCCAACGCTCCACAGCACGACGGCGGCGAGCAGCGCCGCGCGCTCGCCGACGAGGTCGCGCCCGACCAGCAGCGTGCCGGCGGCGACCGTGGTCAGCGCCATCGGCGGCGCACCCCAGAACGGCATCGTCGCCAGCGAACGGCGCGGCAGCGCGGCGACGCGCGCGACGGCGACGGCGTCGAGGCCGCTCGCCGCGTCACACCGGTCGCGGCGATCGCGGCGGCGCTGCTCGACGGCCAGCGCGGCCAGTCTCGCGAGCAGCAGCACGGCGGCGACCCAGGCGGCCAGCGCGAGGGCGTGGAGGCCCGGGAGGTCGAGCGGCAGCAGCATGGCGGCGTTGGCGACGATCCCGGTGCCCATCGCGGCGGTGAACCAGTTGGGAGCGATTCGCACACCGTCAGGATCGTCGTTCCCGACCGCCCCAACCAGTCGGAATCGGCGGGCACGTATTCCAACCTGGAATCGATCGCGAGCGCGATGCGCGATCATCCGGCGATCGGAGAACCAATCGCCAACCCGCTCCCGAGCCCCGACCTCGCCGCCTTCGTCGCCGCCTGCGAGGCAGCGAGCATGCGCGGCGCCGCCGACACGCTCGATCTGACGCAGTCGGCGGTCACCAAGCGCGTGCACGCGCTGGAGCGGCGCGTCGGGGTGACGCTGCTGGAGCGCGGCCGCTTCGGCGTCCGCCCGACCGCCGCCGGGCGCGTCCTCTACCCGGAGGCCAAGCGCGTGATGGCGGCGCTGCGCGACGCCGAGGAGGCGCTCGACAGCCACCGTCGCGACGCCGGCACCTCGCTGGCGCTCGCGGCCAGCCACACGATCGGCGAGTTCCTGCTGCCCGACTGGCTCGCGCGCTTCCGCCACGAAGCGCCGACGGTCCACGCGCAGGTCGCGATCGTCAACTCGACCGGCGTGCTGGCGGCGCTGCGCGAGCGCAGCGCGCAGATCGGCTTCGTCGAGGGGCTCGACCCGCTCGACGGGCTCGACACGCGCGTCGTGCAGCGCGACGAGATCGCCGTCGTCGTCGCCGCCGGCCACCGCTGGGCGCGCCGCAGATCGCTGCGCGCCGCCGAGCTGCGCGGCGAGCCGTACGTCGCACGTGAGGCGGGCTCGGGCACGCGCACCGTCGCGACCGCCGCGCTGGCCGAGCGCGGCGTCGAGATCGCGCCGCGGCTGGAGCTGGCGAGCGCCGAGAGCGTCAAGCGCGCGCTCGCCTCCGGCGGCTTCGGGCTGCTCTCACGACTCGCGGTCGAGACCGAGGAGCGCAACGGCCTGCTGCACGCGCTGCCGCTGCGCGACGTGCCGCTGGCGCGCGAGCTGCGCGCCGTGCGCGACCCGCGCCGCCCGCTCCCCCGCCACGCCGAGCGCTTCTGGCGCTGGCTCGGGGGGCTGGAGCGCTGAGGGCGCGACTGCCGGCTGCCGCGCCGCCCCTGGGAAGGCGGGGGCGACGCGGTGCCTGGCGAGCGGACTCGTGAGTGAGGGGGTGCTCAGAGCCCGACGATGACGGACTTCGTCTCCATGTAGTTGTTGAGGACCTCTTCGCCCATCTCACGGCCCCAGCCGGACTGCTTGTAGCCGCCGAACGGCAGCTCGGCGCTGAACACGTGGTAGCTGTTGACGTGCACGGTGCCGGCCTTGATCCGCTTCGCCAGCTTGTGCGCCTTGGAGATGTCGCGGGTCCAGACGCCGGCGGCGAGGCCGTAGGCGGAGTCGTTCGCCTGGCGCGCGAGGTCGTCGACGTCGCTGAACGGCATCGCCGCGATCACCGGGCCGAAGACCTCCTCGCGGACGATCGTGCTGTCCGCGTTGGCGTCGACCAGGACCGTCGGCTGCACGAACCAGCCGTCGCCGTCGATCGCGGAGCCGCCGGCGGTCGCGCGGTTGCCTTCCTGCTCGCCGATCGAGAGGTATCTCGTGACGCGATCGAACTGCTCCTGGGAGACGAGCGGGCCCATCTCCGTGTTGGGGTCGAGGCCGTGGCCGACTCTGATCGAGGAGGCGGCGTTGGAGATCCCCTCGACGACGCGGTCGAACTGGTCCTCCTGCACGTACAGGCGCGAGCCGGCCGAGCAGACCTCGCCCTGGTTGAAGAAGATCCCCTGCGCGGCGCCGGCGATCGCGGCATCGACGTCGGCGTCGGAGAAGACGATGTTCGGCGACTTGCCGCCCAGCTCCAGCGAGACGCGCTTGAGGTTGCCGGTCGCCTGCTGGGCGATCAGCTTGCCGACCTCGGTCGAGCCGGTGAAGGCGACCTTGTCGACGTCCGGGTGCTGGGCGAGCGCGGCGCCGGCGGTCTCGCCGAAGCCGGGGATCACGTTGACGACGCCGTCGGGGACGCCGGCCTCCTGGATCAGCTCGGCCAGGCGCAGCGCGCTCAGCGGCGTCTGCTCAGCCGGCTTCAGCACGACCGTGCAGCCGGTCGTCAGCGCCGGGCCGAGCTTCCACGCCGCCATCAGCAGCGGGAAGTTCCACGGGATGATCTGGCCGACGACGCCGACCGGCTCACGCAGCGTGTAGGCGTGGAACTCCGCGCCCGGCATGTACGGGACCGACGGACTGATCGTGCCGCCGTTGAGCTTCGTCGCCCAGCCGGACATGTACCAGAAGAGGTCGGCGGCGAGCGGGACGTCAGCGGCCGCGGCGACCGCCTTCGGCTTGCCGTTGTCGAGCGTCTCCAGCTCGGCCAGCTCGTCGGCGTGCTCCATGATCAGGTCGCCGATGCGGTGGACGATGCGGCCGCGCTCGGACGGGTTCAGCTTCGACCACGGGCCGTCGAGCGCTCTGCGCGCCGCGGCGACCGCGAGGTCGACGTCGGCCTTGTCGCCCTCTGCCACGGTCGCCAGCACGGCGCCGGTCGCCGGGTCGAAGGTCTCGAACGTCTTGCCGCTGGCGGACTCCTGCCACCGGCCGCCGATCAGCAGCTTGCGCGGTTCGGACGTGAAGCGGCGGGTTGCCTCGGCCATGGGGACGGCTACGGCCATGACGGCCTCCTCTGACGTTTGATGTCTCCTCGCGCCCGCCGGCTCTCCACCAACGGACTGCGATCGACCATACGCCGGTCCACGTTGCAGAACCGTTGCGTCGCAACGTTGCGGGGTGCAACGGGGGCTCAGCCCGTCCGGAACGCCCGCCGATACGCCGACGGGCTGGTGCGCGTAGCGCGCGCGAAGTGGGCGCGCAGCGAGGCGGCGCTGCCGAAGCCGCAGTCGGCGGCGACCTGCTCGACCGGGGCGTCGCTGCGCTCCAGCAGGCGGCGGGCGGCGAGCACGCGCTGGTGCAGCAGCCACTGCGCCGGGGTGGTGCCGGTCTCGGCGCGGAAGCGGCGCGCGAAGGTGCGCGGGGAGACGTGCGCGTGGGCGGCGAGGCGCTCGACCGGGAGCGGCTCGTGCAGCCGCTCCAGCGCCCACGTGCGGGTTCTGTCGAGCGGGACCGACGCAACCTCGGCCACGGTCGCGACCGGCGCCTCGATGAACTGCGCCTGGCCGCCGTCGCGGTGCGGGGCGATCACGGTGCGGCGGGCGTAGTCGGCTGCGACCTCGGCGCCGTGGTCGCAGCGCACGACGTGGAGGCAGAGGTCGAGCCCGGCTGCGATGCCGGCGCTCGTCAGCACCTGGCCCTCGTCGACGTAGAGCACGTCGGGATCGACCGTCACGCGCGGGAAGCGGGCCGCGAGCAGCTCGGCGTCGGCCCAGTGCGTCGTCGCGCGGCGGTCGTCGAGCAGGCCGGCGTGGGCGAGCGCGAAGGCGCCGGCGCAGACAGAGAGGATCCGGGCGCCGCGCTCGGCGGCGGCGCGCAGCGCGTCGAGCACGGCCGGCGGCGGCGTCGACTCCTCGGCGCCGACGCTGCCGGGCACCACGATCGTCCCCGCCCGCTCCAGCTCGTCCAGCCCGTGCTCGGCGACGATCGGGAAGCCGCTCGACGACATCACCGCCCGCGGC
>DATIOB010000505.1:0-20208 GCA_035473605.1 Conexibacter sp. | reverse complement strand
GCTCACGCCCACGCGCGCCCGCAGGAAGCGCTCGCGCAGGTAGACCCGCGCCGCCTCGGCGAGCTCGCGCGGGTCGTCGCTCACCTCCGGCCCGGCGATCGTCCGCCGGAAGAGGTCGCGGATCTCGGTGCGGTTGCGGTGGATCGCCGGCACGAGGATGTGCGACGGGCGATCTCTGCCGAGCTGCACGATCAGCTCCGCGAGGTCGGTCTCCAGCGCCGTGATGCCGGCAGCTTCGAGCGCCTCGTTCAGCTCGATCTCGACCGTCGCCATCGACTTGACCTTGACGACGTGGTCGACGCCCTTCGCCTGCACCAGTCTGGTGACGATCGCGTTCGCCTCGTCGCCGTCGCGCGCCCAGTGGACGTGGCCGCCGGCCGCCTGCACCGACGCCTCCAGCTCCAGCAGGAGTCTGTCGAGGTGGCGCAGCGTGCGGTCCTTCAGCGCCCGGCCGGCCTCGCGCAGCAGCTCCCAGTCGGGCATCTCCTCGACGACGCCGAGCCGCTTCTCGCGGATCGTCGAGGTCGCCTTGCCGAGGTTGCGGCGCAGCTGGGTGTCGGCGAGCGCGGCCTTCGCGGCGAGCGGGAAGGCGGGGACGTCGGACCAGGAGGCGCTCGTCGTCATGAGCGCACCACCTCGATCGAAGCGGGCGCGCCGCCGCTGCCAGGGCGGCCGAACGGGCTCTCCTCGGTCGAGGCGAGGATCTCCGCCAGGTGCAGGGCGGATGCGTTCGCGCGCTGGCGCGAGAGGCCGCCGCCGATGTGCATCAGGCAGGAGTTGTCGGCGGCGGTGCAGATCTCGGCGCCGGTCTGCGCGACCGCTCTGAGCTTGTCGTCGAGCATCGCGATCGAGGTGTCGGCGTTCTTGATCGCGAAGGTGCCGCCGAAGCCGCAGCACTGCTCGGCCTGCGGCAGCTCGACGAGGTCGATCCCGCGCACCGCGCGCAGCAGCCGCAGGGGCTTGTCGTCGATGTGCAGCATCCGCAGCGCGTGGCAGCTGGGGTGGTAGGTGACGCGGTGCGGGTAGTAGGCGCCGACGTCCTCGACGCCGAGCTTGTCGACCAGCAGCTCGGTCAGCTCGAACGTCCGCTCGCCGAGCTTGCGAACAGCTTCGATCAGTTCGGGATCGCCCGCCTCCTGCGCGACGTGCGGGTAGTGGTCGCGCACCATCGCGACGCACGAGCCGGAGGGCGAGACGATCAGCTCCTCGTCGGCGAAGACGCGCGCGAAACGGCGCACGAGCGGCAGCGCTTCGTCGTGATATCCCGAGTTGAAGTGCATCTGACCGCAGCAGGTCTGCTCGAGTGGGAATACCACCTCGTGTCCGAGCCGTTCGAGCAGCGTCACGACGGCCTGTCCGGTGCGAGGAAAGAGCGTGTCGTTGAAACAGGTGATGAAGAGCGCGATCCGCACTGAAGAAGCTCCTCCGCCGGGAATTGGTCGGACCATATCGCGTGAGCGATGAGGGGGTCCGGCCGGGGTTCTGCGCCCGCCCAGCGGGCGGCGAAAGGTAGTGGTCGAGTGTGACCAACCTTACTCGACTTGACGTGCGGATATGTTCTGTGCTCTGATTGCTTTTGTCCATTTGGACAGAGAGATGGCAGCAAACGAACAAACAAGCACAGCCGGCCGGCCGGCAATGGCCGCTTCTCGCCGCCGCTCGATCGTCGACCTCCTGCATCGCGACGGGGAGGTCACGGTCGCCGCGCTCGAGGAGCAGTTCGGCGTCTCCTCGATGACGGCGCGCCGCGACCTCGCCGAGCTGGAGCGCCAGGGCCTGGCCCGCCGCACCCACGGCGGCGCCGTGCTGCCGGGCGTCGCCGCCCACGAGGACTCCTTCCAGCACCGGCTCGGGATCGACACCGGCGCCAAGCGCCGGCTCGGCGAGGCCGCGGCCGCGATGGTCGCCCCGCACGAGACCGTCTACGTCGACTCCTCCTCGACCTGCTGGCACGCCGCGCAGGCGATCGTCGCCGCGCGCACCCCGGTCACGATCGTCACCAACTCGGTCCCCGTGATGGAGCTGGTCGGCGCCGCCGACCAGGCCAACGTCGAGCTGATCGGCGTCGGCGGCTCGATGCGCAGACTGACGCGCTCGTTCGTCGGCCCGCACGCCGTCCGCACGGTCCTGGAGCACTTCGCCGACAAGGTCTTCCTGTCCGTCAAGGGGCTCTCCCGCGACGGCATCCTGACCGACGCCGACCCGCTGGAGGCGGAGGTCAAGCGCGCGATGATCAGCCACGCCGAGGAGCCCGTCCTGCTGATCGACGGAAGCAAGCTGCACACGCGCGGCCTGGCCGCGATCACGAGCGTCGACCAGCTCGCCTGCGTCCTGGTCGACGAGGCATCGAACGAAGACGTCGCGTCGCTGCGCGCGACCGGCATCGACGTGCGCCGGGTCCCCGCGGATCGCGCGCGCCATGGGAGCGAGGTATGAGCAACACATCGAACAATGCCCCGGAAGGCCGCGGCTCGGACGGTGGCGCTTCCGGCACCGGGGCACCGCCGCCGCGGCTCGCGCTGAACGGCGCGAGCAAGAGCTTCGGCGCCGTCCACGCATTGCGCGACGCGACGCTCGAGCTGTACGGCGGCCACGTGCGCGCCCTGCTCGGCGAGAACGGCGCCGGCAAGTCGACGCTCGTCAAGACGCTCGCCGGCGTCTACCGCCCCGATCAGGGCACGGTGCTCGTCGACGGCGAGCCGGTCGACTTCCACGGCCCGCTCGACGCGCGCGACAAGGGCATCGCGATCATCTACCAGGAGCCGACGCTCTTCCCCGACCTGACGGTCGCCGAGAACGTCTTCATGGGCCGCCAGCCGCTCTCGGCCGGCAAGCGCATCGACAAGGGCGAGCTGCACAGACGCACCGCGGAGCTGTTCAGAGCGCTCGGCGTCGCGATCGCCCCCGAGCGCCCCGTCCGCGGCCTCTCGATCGCCGACCAGCAGCTCGTCGAGATCGCCAAGGCACTGTCGTTCGAGGCGCGCGTGCTGATCATGGACGAGCCGACCGCCGCGCTCTCCGGCAACGAGGTCGAGCGCCTCTTCCGCGTCACGCGCACGCTCAGAGAGCAGGGCGCGGCGATCATGTTCATCTCGCACCGCCTCGAGGAGATCTTCGCGATCTGCGACCACGTCACCGTCATGCGCGACGGCGCCGTCACCTACAACGGCGACCTCGAGGGCAAGACGACCGACGACCTCGTGCGCTGGATGGTCGGCCGCGACATCGACCAGCTCTTCCCGAAGGTCGCGTCGGAGATCGGCAAGCCGGTCCTGAGAGTCGAGCGGCTGACGCGCGAGGGTGTCTTCTTCGACGTCTCCTTCGACGTCAGAGCCGGCGAGATCGTCGCCCTCTCGGGCCTCGTCGGCGCAGGCCGCTCCGAGGTCGCGCGGGCGATCTTCGGGATCGACAGAGCCGACGGCGGCCACGTCGAGATGCTCGACAGAAAGCTGCCGAACGCCAAGCCGACCGCCGCGATGCGCGCCGGGATCGGCTTCGTCCCCGAGGACCGCCGTCAGCAGGGCCTCGTGATGGACCTCTCGATCGCGCGCAACGCGACGATGACGCGGATGCGCTCGCTGGCGCCCGGCGGCATCATCCGCGCCGCCAGAGAGCGGGCGCTCGCGAGCGAGTGGGCGACGCGCCTGCAGCTCAAGTACCACCGCCTCGACGACACCGTCGGGACGCTCTCGGGCGGCAACCAGCAGAAGGTCGTGCTGGCGAAGTGGCTGGCGACCCAGCCGAGACTGCTGATCATCGACGAGCCGACCCGCGGGATCGACGTCGGCACCAAGGCCGAGGTCCACCGGCTCATCTCCGAGCTGGCCTCCAGAGGCCTCGCGGTGCTGATGATCAGCTCCGAGCTGCCCGAGGTGCTCGGCATGGCAGACCGCGTGCTCGTGATGCACGAGGGCCGCCTGACCGGCGAGTTCAGCCGCGCCGAGGCCAACGAGGAGAACATCATCCGGGCCGCGACGGGCCAGAAGGAGGAGGTCGCGGCATGAGCACCGCAGACGTCGCCATCGACAGACGGGACGCGGGTGAGCGCGCACGGCGCCTCTCCGAGCTCGTCTTCCGCATGCGCGAGCTGGGCATCGTCATCGCCCTGCTGGCCTTGATCGCCGTGACGGCGATCCTCGAGCCCCGCTTCATCGAGTGGGACTCGCTGAAGGACCTCGCCCGCAACGCGTCGATCATCGCGATCATCGCCGCGGGCCAGACGCTGGTCATCCTGACCAGAAACATCGACCTCTCGGTCGGCTCGGTGCTCGGCCTCGCCGCGTTCTTCTGCGGCGACATGCTCAGCAACCACAACATGCCGATCATCGTCGCGATCGCGCTGTGCATCCTGCTCGGCGCGATGTGCGGCGTCGTCAACGGCGTGCTGACGACCTTCGGCAGAGTGCCGGCGCTCGTCGTCACGCTCGGCACGATGTACGTCTTCCGCGGGATCGCGTTCGTCTACACCGACGGGCGTCAGATCAACGCCGAGACGCTGCCGGACTCGTTCCTCAACATCGGCACCGGCACGCTGATAGGGATCCCGACGATCGCGCTGATCGCCTTCGTCGTCGTCCTGATCGTCGGCCTCTACCTGAGCAACTACCGCAGCGGCCGTGAGCTGTACGCGATCGGCTCCAACGACGCCGCCGCCAAGCTCGCCGGCATCCGCGTCGACCGCCGCGTCGTCGGGGCGTTCGTCGCCTCCGGCGCGCTCGCCGGCCTCGGCGGCGCGCTCTACGCAGCCCGCTTCGGCACCGTCGACGCGACCGCCGGCACCGGCTACGAGCTGACGGTGATCTCGGCCGCCGTCGTCGGCGGCGTCGCGATCAACGGCGGCGTCGGCTCGGTCTACGGCGCCGCGATAGGCGCGGTCCTGCTGGGCTGCATCACCTCGTCCCTGATCGTGCTCCGGATCGACTCGTTCTGGCAGCAGGCCGCCGTCGGCGCGCTGCTGATCGCCGCGATCGCCTTCGACCGGCTCGTCGGGCTCCGACTCGACGCCGCCCTGCGACAGCGGAGTGCACGCCGTGCCTGAGCTCGCCACCACCACCCCGAACGCCGGCGGCACGCCGCCGGCCGCGCCCGCCAGACGCGGCGCGAGATTCGACCCCGGCAGCCTCGTGCGCTGGGAGACGCTGATCGTCGGCCTGATCGTCGTCGTGCTGTTCGTCGGCTCGGGCCTCTCCGAGCAGTTCTTCACGGCGGCGTCGTTCACGACGGGCTCGTTCGACATGATCGAGGTCGCGCTGATCGCGCTGCCGATGACGCTCGTCGTCATCACCGGGGAGATCGACCTCTCGGTCGCCTCGATCCTCGGCCTCTCCAGCGCCCTCATGGGCGAGCTGTGGAACGCCGGCCTGCCGCTCGAGCTGATCATGCCGATCTGCATCGTGATGGGCGCGGTCTGCGGGGTCTTCAACGGCTTCCTCGTGACGCAGGTCGGCCTGCCCTCGCTCGCGGTCACGATCGGCACGCTCGGCCTCTACCGCGGCCTCGCGCTCGTGATCCTCGGCGACGAGTCGATCACCTCGTTCCCGGCCGCCTGGACCGAGAGAGCGTTCGGCACGATCAACGGCGGCTGGTTCCCGAACGTGATGGTGATATTCGTCGTGCTCGCGGTGCTGTTCGCGATCGCGCTGCACGCGACCCCGTTCGGCCGCTCGATCTACGCGATCGGCGCCAACAAGGAGGCCGCGCGCTTCAGCGGCATCCGCACCAAGCGCATCACGATGAGCCTCTACGTGCTGGCCGGCGCCGTCGCCGCGCTCGCGGGCATCGTGATGACGCTGCGCAACTCGACCGCCGCCGCCAACGTCGGCGTCGGGCTCGAGCTGACGGTCGTCGCAGCGGTGCTGCTCGGCGGCGTCTCGATCTTCGGCGGAAAGGGATCGCTCTTCGGAGTCATCCTCGCCGTCTTCCTCTTGGGCGCGATCCAGAAGGCGCTGCTGCTTGCAGACGGCGTCTCGTCGTACTGGATCCAGATCGTCACCGGAACCCTGCTCGTGGTCTCGGTGCTCGGCCCCAACCTCGTCGTGCGGGCGCGGGAGGCCCGCACACGAGCGACACGCTCACGCGCCCCCGGGGCTGCGCGTGCAGCGACCACCACGACCAAGCCCCCCAAGGAGGAGGATCGATGAGTCTTTTCCATCGGTCGCGCGCGCTGTGGGTCGCCGTTCTGGCGATCGTGCTCGCGATGGTCGTCGCCGCTTGCGGCGACACCAAGGACGACACCGAGACGTCGGCGAGCAGCGCGCCTGCCACGACGGCTGACGGTGGTGCCGCGGCCAACGCTGGCGGTGAATACAGAAGAGGCCTCAAGGCCATCGTCATGCCGAAGCAGCTCGGGAACCCGTACGAGGAGCTCGAGGACAGCGGCACCGTCGAGGCGTTCGAGGAGCTCGGCGGCGAGGCGACGATCGAGGGCCCGACGGATGCCGGCGCCTCGTCGCAGGTGCCGATCCTGCAGTCGGCGATTCAGAAGCAGCCGGACGCCATCATCCTGGCGGCCAACGACCCGAACGCGGTCGCGCCTGTGCTGAAGCAGGCGATCGCGAGAGACATCAGAGTCGTCACGCAGGACTCTGACGCCGCTCCGGACGCCCGTCAGATCTTCATCAACCAGGCGACGACCGAGGGCATCGGCGAGGCGCTCGCGAGAATGGCCTCGCAGGTCACCGGTGGCAGAGGCGAGATAGCGGTCCTGTCCGCGACCGCCAACGCGACCAACCAGAACGCCTGGATCAGAGTCCTCAGAGAGAGACTGCAGACGCCTGAGTACTCCGGCATGAGACTCGTCAAGGTCGCCTACGGCGACGACGACGACCAGAAGTCGTTCCAGGAGACGCAGGGCCTGCTGTCGGCCTACCCGAACCTGAGAGCGATCGTCGCGCCGACCACCGTCGGCATCGCGGCTGCCGCGCGCTACCTGTCGACCTCCCCGAAGAAGGGCAGAGTGCAGGTCACCGGGCTCGGCACGCCGGACCAGATGCGCAAGTTCGTCAAGGACGGGACCTCCGAGGTCTTCGCCCTGTGGAACCCGAAGGACGTCGGCTACCTCGGCGGCTACGCGGCCGCCGCTCTGGCCTCGGACATCATCACCGGTGCCGAGGGCGAGAGATTCGAAGCCGGTCGCCTCGGCGAGAGAGAGATCCTCGCCAACGGCGAGATCGTCCTCGGCCCGCCGACGGAGTTCACCAGAGAGAACATCGACGACTTCAGATTCTGATGTCGTCAGCGACCGTCACCAGCAAGAGCACGGTCGTTGCGAAGGCGACCCGACCCGCGCAGCGCGCGCGGGTCGGGGTCTTCGGCATCGGCCTCGAGGCGTACTGGCCCCAGTTCGCCGGTCTGAAGGAGCGTTGCGAGGGCTACCAGGCGCGCGTTGAGGAGCGTGTGCGCGAGCTTGGCGCGGACGTGGTCAGCGCGGGCCTGGTCGACACCGCGCAGGGCGGCCGTGCCGCAGGCGACCTGTTCGCACAGCAGCAGGTCGACCTGGTGCTCTGCCATGCCGTCACGTACGCGACCTCCAGCGTCGTGATCCCGGCGCTTCAGGAGGCGGGCGTGCCCGTCGTCCTGCTCGGCCTGCAGCCGACCAGAACGCTCGACTACGAGCAGACCGACACGGGCGAGTGGCTGGCCAACTGCGCCGCCTGCTGCGTCCCGGAGATCGCCGGCGCCTGCGTGCGCTCCGGCATCCAGTACGACACCGTCGCCGGCACGATCGACGACGACGAGCGCGCCTGGGACAAGATCGCCGCATGGGTGCGCGCCGCCGGCGCCGCGCGTGCGCTGCGCCGCTCCCGCATCGGCTTCATGGGCCACGCCTACGCCGGCATGCTCGACATGTACACCGACTTCACGATGGTCCACGGCCAGCTCGGCGCGCACGTCGAGGTGCTGGAGATCGATGACCTCGGCGCGCGCGTCGCGCAGGTCACCGACGCGGAGCGGTCGGCGAAGGAGTCGGAGATCCGCGAGATGTTCGCGTTCGCCGACGCCTCGACCGATCCGATCGCCGCGCCGATCGAGCAGGAGCAGCTCGACTGGTCCGCGCGTGTCGCCGTCGGCCTCGACAAGCTCGCCGAGGACTTCGAGCTGGACGCGCTGACGTACTTCTACCGCGGCGTCGACGGCAACGAGTCCGAGCGCCTCGGCGCCGGCGTGATCGTCGGCAACTCGCTGCTCACCGCGCGCGGGATCCCCACCGCGGGCGAGGCCGACATCAAGACGAACATCGCGCAGCTGCTGCTCGACCGCCTCGGCGCGGGCGGCTCCTACACCGAGTTCTACGGCCTCGACTTCGACGAGGACTTCATCCTGATGGGCCACGACGGCCCCGGTCACCTCGCGATCGCGCAGGAGCAGCCGACGCTGCGCAACCTGAAGGTCTTCCACGGCAAGCGCGGCGCCGGGCTGTCGGTCGAGCAGAAGGTCCGCTTCGGCCCGATCACGATCGTCGGCTGCACGCAGACCGCGGACGGCAGACTCAAGCTGCTCGTCGGCGAGGGCGAGTCGGTCTCCGGCGCGACCTTCAAGATCGGCAACACCAACTCGCGGCTCGTCTTTCCGAGCAAGCCGGCCGACTTCTTCGAGCGCTGGTGCGAGGAGGGTCCGACCCACCACGTCGCGCTCGGCGTCGGCCACGTCGCCGCCGAGGTCCGCAACGTCGCGAAGCTGCTCGGCCTGCAGTACGCGGAGGTCCGCTGAGCATGCAGCGGATCTGCTTCACGCTGACGGTCCCGGTCGAGCACCACGCCGCCTACAAGGAGGCGCACGCTGCCGTCTGGCCGGAGATGCGCGAAGCGCTGAGCGAGGCCGGCTGGCACAACTACTCGCTCTTCCTGCGGCCCGACGGCCTGCTGATCGGCTACCTCGAGACGGACGACTTCGAGGCGGCGCAGGAGAAGATGTCGGTCACCGAGGTGAACACCCGCTGGCAGACGGAGATGTCAAAGCTGTTCGGCAACCGTCCCGACGAGGCGATGGTTCCGATCGAGGAGGTGTTTCACCTTGAGTAGGAACGAGGTCCCGCCCGCCGCCCCCAACCGCCTGGCGCGCTACATCGCGGTCGACCTCGGTGCGGAGTCCGGTCGCGTCCAGCTCGGAACGGTCGCCGGCGGCCGCGTGAAGCTGGAGGAGATCCACCGCTTCGCCAACGGCCCGGTGCGGCTGCCCAACGGGCTGCACTGGGACGTGCTTGGCATCCACCGCGAGATCCTCACGGGGATCAAGGCGGCCGCGCGCCGCGCCGACGGCCCGATCGACGGCATCGCCGTCGACGCCTGGGGCTGCGACTACGCGCTGCTCGACCGCGACGGCGACCTGCTCGGCAACCCCTTCCACTACCGCGACCATCGCACCGACGGCGTGATGGAGCAGGTGCTGGAGCAGATCCCCGCCGAGGAGATCTACGGCGCGACCGGCATCCAGTTCATGCCGTTCAACACGATCTTCCAGCTTGCCGCGCACAAGGGCAGCGCGCAGCTCGAAGCCGCCAGAGCGCTCGCGACGATCCCCGACCTGCTCGCCTACTGGCTCTGCGGCCGCCTCGCCGGCGAGCGCACGGCCGCCTCGACGACGCAGCTGCTCGACGTCCACACCGGCGACTGGGCGCGCGAGCTGGCCGTCCGCATCGGCATCCCGGCGCAGATCCTGCCGCCGCTGGTCGACGCCGGCACGGTGCTGGCGCCGCTGCGACCCGAGATCGCCGCCGACTCCGGCCTCGATCCCGTCCCCGACGTGATCGCGATCGGCGCCCACGACACCGCCTCCGCGGTCGTCTCGGTGCCGGCGAGGGGCAGGGACTTCGCCTACCTCTCCAGCGGCACCTGGTCGCTGCTGGGGATGGAGCTGGACGAGCCGGTCACGTCCGAGGAGGCGCGCGCCTACAACCTCACCAACGAGGGCGGGGTGGACGGCACGATCCGCCTGCTGCGCAACGTGATGGGCCTCTGGCTCGTGCAGGAGTGTCGCCGCCAGTGGGCGCGCGAGGGCGTCGACCACGACTACGACGCGCTGCACCGGATGGCGCAGGCGACCCCGCTCGGCGGTCCGCTGATCGACCCCGACGCGCCCGAGCTGCTGCACCCCGGCGACATGCCGGCGCGGATCGCGGAGCTGTGCGTGCGCTCCGGCCAGGAACCGCCGCAGGACGCCGGCGCGACGATCCGCACGGCGCTGGAGTCGCTCGCCTGCAAGTACCGCCTCGTGCTGGAGCGGATCGAGCGCGTCGCCGGCCGCCGCGCCGAGGTCGTCCACGTCGTCGGCGGCGGCTCGCGCAACGCGACGCTCTGCCAGCTCGCCGCGGACATCCTCGACCGCCCGGTCCACGCGGGCCCGATCGAGGCGACGGCGCTCGGCAACGTGATGACGCAGGCGCTGGCGCAGGGGAAGGTCGACTCGCTCGCGGAGATCCGCGAGATCGTCGGCGCCTCGTTCTCCTCCGACGTCTACGAGCCCTCCGCCGATCGCGCCGCCTACGAAGAGCTGTACGCGCGCTTCCTCTCCGTGACCCGCCTGGAGCCGGTCGCCGACTTCGCACCCACCCAAGGAACCAACCCCTGATGTCTGACACCAGCCGTTCCGACTACGACCGTCTGGTCGAGCGCCTCAGCGCGCGCGGCCTGGACGTGGCGGCGATCGAGCAGCGCCTCGCCGACCATCGCATCGAGACCCCGTCGTGGGGCTATGCGAACGCCGGCACGCGCTTCGGCTCCTACCCGCCCGCGGGCCTGCCGAGCACGCCGTTCGAGAAGTTCGACGACGCCGCCGAGGTCCACCGCCTCACCGGCATCACGCCGTCGGTCGCGATCCACATCCCGTGGGACCAGCTCGAGAACTACGGCGAGCTGAAGGCGCACGCCGAGTCGCTCGGGCTCGAGGTCGGCACCGTCAACCCGAACCTGTTCGGCGACCAGCGCTACAAGCTCGGCTCGCTCGCGAACCCGGACGCCGCCGTGCGCCGGCTCGCGACCGACCATATGCTCGAGTGCATCGAGATCGCGCGCGAGGTCGGCTCGACGGGCCTCTCGCTGTGGCTGCCCGACGGCACCAACTACGCCGGCCAGGACTCGTTCGTCGCGCGTCGCCGTCGCCTGCACGAGTCGCTCACCGAGGTCTACGCCGCGCTCGACTCCGAGATGGAGCTGCTGGTCGAGTACAAGCTCTACGAGCCGGCCTTCTACGCCTCTGAGCTGGCCGACTGGGGCGCGTCGCTGCTGACCTGCCAGAAGCTCGGCCCGAAGGCGAAGGTGCTCGTCGACCTCGGCCACCACGCGCAGGGCGTCAACATCGAGCAGATCGTCGCCTTCCTGGACGACGAGGACCGCCTCGGCGGCTTCCACTTCAACAACCGCAAGTACGGCGACGACGACCTGATCGTCGGCTCGGTCAATCCGTTCGAGCTGTTCCTGATCTACACGGAGCTGGCGGCGATGCCGACGCTCCCGCGGCTCACGATCGACCAGGCGTTCATCGTCGAGCACAAGATCGAGGGGATGATCCTCTCGGTCGTCAATCTGCAGGAGGCCTTCGCGAAGGCGCTGCTCGTCGACCGCGTCGCGCTCGCCGAGCGCCAGGCGGCCGGCGACGTCCTCGGGGCGCACGAGCTGCTGCTCGACGCGTTCCGCACGGACGTGCGGCCGCTGACCGCGAAGGTCCGTGAGGAGAAGGGCGCGGCGGCCGACCCCGTCGCCGCGTTCCGCGACGGCGACTGGTGGGAGCGTGTCGGCTCGCGCCGCACCGCCGCCGCGACAACGGGAGGACTTGGCGCATGAGCCAGACGACTGACACGACCTCGACGGCGGCGCCGGTGGCGCCGCGCGCCGACAGCCTCTACGACGCCGCGAAGGCGCCGAAGGGCGGGCTCGACGAGCTCGTCTACCGCTCCAACCTGCTCGGCGCCAACCGCGCCGTGTCGAACTACGGCGGCGGCAACACCTCGTCGAAGAGCAAGGAGATCGACCACACCGGCCGCGAGGTCGACGTGCTGTGGGTCAAGGGCTCGGGCTCCGATCTCGCGACGATGGGCGCGAAGAACTTCACCGGCCTGCGGCTCGACGAGATCCTGCCGCTGATCGAGCGCGACGAGATGGTCGACGAGGAGATGGTCGCGTACCTCTCGCGCTCGCAGGTCGCGCCTGAGATGCCGCGCTCCTCGATCGAGACGCTGCTGCACGCCTTCGTGCCGGCGCCTGAGGTCGACCACACGCACCCTGACGCGATCAACATGCTCGCGGGCGCCGAGAACGGCGAGCAGTTCGTGAAGGAGGTCTTCGGCGACGAGGCCGTCTGGGTCCCGTACATCCGCCCCGGCTTCACGCTCGCCAAGCAGGTCGGTCTCGCCGCGCGCGGCGAGGGCGTCCGCTTCGTGATCCTCGCCAAGCACGGTCTCGTCACCTGGGGCCAGACCGGCGCGGAGTCGTACGCGAACACGATCGAGGCGATCAACCGCGCCGCGGACTTCGTCTCCGGCAAGGCGAAGGCCCGCTTCGGCGGCGCCGCGCGCGAGCCGCTCTCGGGCGAGCAGCGCGACGAGCTGCTGGCCGACCTGCTGCCCGCGATCCGCGGCGCGGTCTCCAGCGAGCGCGCGAAGATCCTCCAGGTCGACGCCTCGCCCTCGACGCTTGAGTTCGTCTCCTCCGTCGACGCGCCGACGCTGTCGCAGGTCGGCGCCGCCTGCCCGGACCACCTCGTCCACACGAAGCGGATCCCGCTGTGGATCTCATACGACCCGGCGGCCGATGACGTCGAGACACTGTCCGCGCGCGTGCGCGAGGCGGCCGCGACGTACCGCAAGGAGTACGTCGAGGACTACTTCACGCCGAACGCCCAGTCGGGCGAGACGCTCGGCGACCCGGATCCGCGCGTCGTCCTGATCCAGGGCGTCGGCATGGTCTCGGTCGGCACGACGCTGAAGAACGCGCGCCTGGCGCGCGATCTCTACCACCGCGCGATCGAGGTGATGGGCGGCGCCTCGGCGATCGACTCGTTCACCTCGCTGACCGCGCCGGAGTCGTTCGCGGTCGAGTACTGGCCGCTGGAGCTGTACAAGCTGGCGCAGGCCCCGCCGCCGCGCGAGCTGCAGGGCAAGGTCGCGCTCGTGACCGGCGCCGCCGGCGGCATCGGCGGCTCGATCCTCGACGCGCTCGCGGCCCAGGACGCCGTCGTGATCGCCGCCGACATCGACGCCGCGGGCGCCGAGCGGGTCGCCGGCGAGTACGGCGACGAGGGCCTCGGCGTGGCGATGGACGTGACCAGCGAGGAGGGCGTCATCGCCGCCTGCCGCCAGGCCGTCCTGACCTACGGCGGCGTCGACGTGATCGTCTCCAACGCCGGCATCGCCTCCAGCGCGCCGATCGAGGAGACGAGCGTCGAGATGTGGGATCGCAACCACTCGATCCTCACGCGCGGCTACTTCCTCGTCGCGCGCGAGGCGTTCAAGATCCTGCGCCGTCAGGACACCGGCGGCAGCGTCGTCTTCGTCGCGTCGAAGAACGCGCTGGTGGCCGGCAAGAACGCGGCGGCGTACTCGTCGGCGAAGGCCGCCGAGCTGCACCTCGCCCGCTGCCTCGCCGAGGAGGGCGGCGCCGCCGGCATCCGCGTCAACACGGTCAACCCGGACGCGGTCCTGCAGGGCTCGAGAATCTGGGGCTCGTCGTGGCGCGAGGAGCGCGCCGCGGCCTACAACATCGACCCCGACCAGCTCGAGGAGCACTACCGCGCTCGCACGACGCTGAAGGTCAACATCCTGCCGGAGGACATCGCCCAGGCGGTGCTCCACTTCGCCTCGCCCGTGCGCTCGGGCAAGTCGACCGGCAACGTGCTGAACGTCGACGGAGGCGTCCCCGCCGCGTACTCGCGGTAGGTCTCGCTCACCCCGTAGGTCCCAGCTTGGAGCCGCCGCACCCGGTCTGCCGTGCGGCTCTGACACCCCGGCGCCGCGCCCCCCTCGGTCTCGAGCGCGGCGCCGGGTCCCCCGAGGTCCGCGCGTCACCCCTCGATCCCGGCGCGCGGCCTCACCACGGCGAGCCGCCCGCCCCGCGCTCCATCCGCGCGGGGGGGTGCTGTTGTGTTGGCGGCCATACGACCGAACGGTATCGGTCATACGTGGTCCCTACTACGACGAATAACGTGACTGGACCAGCCGGAACTTCAGCGGGGCTCCAGGCGCTGGATCAGTTCGTCGTGATCTGACCGCGCCACGAACCGCTTTGGTCATCTAATGGAGGCGCGGCGCAGCGCCGACGGATACGCCCGATAAGCCGTCGAACGTGAGTGCGCCGTTTGCACCTCAAGGTGCCTGGTCATCCCGGCTCGCCACGCACGTCTGTGTCTAGCTCTGCTTTCGAAGTGAGATCTCGATATCGACGAGACGTCTCCGCAACCGGTCGTCGATCGTCGTAAGTGCCATCGTGGCCGAGTCCGACAAAGGAACAACGTGCTCGCCTACTACTGCTTCTTGAATCGCAAGTGCCAAGGTCTTCTTTCGGTAAGTTCTCGAATCAGGATCGAGAAGCCGCTGAAAGCCAAGCCGGTCCTCTTCGGAAAGGACCGACTCGATGGCCCTGACGTTAGGCTGCCCGCTCGCTTCGGAAAGAAGCATAAGATGAGGGTCTACGATCGCGCCAAACTTGTCGCGATATCGTTTGGCCTGGGCTGAACCGGCTCTATCGCTATCGAGGAGTGCGACGAACGGGTATGCCCAGCCGACGGCAAGTTGAATGAGCGAGTCGAGTGTGCCTGCGCCGCCACCCGGCATCCAATGAAGTCGATCGGCCGCAGGGCGTCTGAGAACCATGTCTTCAAAATAGCGGAGCAGGTAGAAGTCGCTTTTGCCCTCAACAAAAATGGCACCCGATGCGAATTCAAGGCTGGAAGGAACGTAGTCGAGTACGTCAAGAATTGGCTGAAAGTAATGCGCTTGCGGGGGATGTCGTGCGGCAAATCGACGGTACGGCGTGACGCTGATGTCGGTGCGATCGGCTGAGAAGTCGGCTGATACCGGGGAGTCGCCCAGACCCCTGTTTGCGACTACTGACGTGGTGCCGAGCCAGTTCGGTTCAATGAGATGGTGACTGTGGGTGGTATAAATGATGACGGCGCTGCTCGCGAGTTTTCCAAAACTTGCAAGCAGGGCTCTTTGCGCGGATGGATGGAGGTTTGACGCCGGTTCGTCGAAGAGGTAAAGCATGTTGACGTCCGTATCCTTACGTTGCCCGCGGTAGGTCGTGAGGAGCAGGTAGACAAAGAACCAGCGAAATCCGAGCGAGCGTTCGTGGATCGAGTACAGGCCATCTGTGTCTTCCACACGGAACTGGACCCAAAGGCGTCCATTGCGACCTTTCACAACGTCATCTTCGCCGAGATCGATCACTACGCGCTTCTGTGACATTGGTTTGTCGAGGAAGATTTCGTTCCATGATCTAACAACGGTCCCGGTTACATGTCGACTAGCCTCAAGGAGAACTTGGCGAAGATTATCCGTGTCGCGAGCGTTGCCTGAGCGATAACGATCGACAATATGCGTCTTGACGGTCAGATCGCGCGCCAACGCATCCAGAACATCCTGAAACAGCGCTCGATAGAATCGATTTGAATCTGTCTCGTCAGAATGCGGTTCAATATAAATACGATCAGGAAAATCGAATAAAAAGTTTGGAAAGAACCAGATCGCTGGAAGCCGTGATCTGATGAACTTCGCAAGTTGCAGCCAACGTCTATGGTCGGTACTTGACGTGATCTTCCTGCGTCTGGTTCCGCTTCTCGTATAGCCGGCACCCGTCAACCCATTCCAAAGGTTTGTGCGTGTGTCAAAACGACTGTCTTCGTAGTTGTATCGATCGGTGATTGCGATTCTGCGAGAAACCTCAGTCAGGCGAAAGCCGTCGGAATAGTTACGCAAATACGTACGAGCGGCGACGAAATCGTCGTCGGAGAGTTCGACCTCGCATCTGATTGATACGTAACCATTGAAATTGGATCGCTCTGCGATCGGGATTAACGACTCTCGATCGAGGGCAGGAGTGTCGCCAAGCTGTCGTGGATGGACTTCGTCGCCAACATCGCCCTGAAATGCGTCGATACCTTCGAGCACGGTCGTCTTTCCGCTCTCGTTGAGCCCAACAAGCGCGAAGATGCGTGCCGACGAGGCCGAGTCTTGCAAGTCGATACGAGCGGAACGGATTCCCTTGAAATTCTTGAATTCGAAGTACGTGTACCGCATACCACCGTCCCAGAGATCTGCCTGGAGGAAAGACTACTGCGAGAGCTGCGATGAGCTGCCGGTGGCGTCCTGGGGCGAGAAGCGGTCGCCGAGCAAGGGGGCGGATATAAGGTCGCCACGATCATCCAGCAGACGTGCTGGGCGATCAGTGGCCGGCCGCGGCGAGGTCGCGCACCGAGATGAACCACTGCCCCGGCGCGTCAGCTGGCTCGTTCCTCACCGTCAGCGCCGACGGGTCGAGCCCCGGTACCGACTGGATCGGGGCGCCCTTGCTTCGTTGATCGATTTCGGCGAGCAGCGGAGCCCGTCAGTCAGCCATCGCCATCGCCGCCGCCGCCGTGTAGAGGGCGGTGAGGTGGGTGACGAGCTCTTCGGCGGGGGCGGGGGCGCGGCCGGTGGCGGAGGCGATCAGGGCTTCGGCGACGCCGCCTGAGATCACCAGCGCGCTGAGCTGGAGGCTGCGGCGGTCGACGGTGGCCGGGTCGGGGCTGAGGCCGACCATCAGCCGCGCGGCGAGGGTGCTGAAGGTCTCGACCAGGGCGGCGCGGCGGGCGCGGAACTGCGGGGTCGCGAGCGACTCGACGAGCGTCACGCGGACCGTGCGGGGGTCGGCGGTGAAGTGCTCGGCGAGCGCGCTCAGAACGCCTTCGGCACGCTCCTGCGGGGTACGGCCGGGGGCGACGGCGGCGGCCTCGACGACCGCCTCGATCTGCTCCGCGGCGCGGTCGACAACCGCCAGGAAAAGGGCTTCGCGGCTGGCGAACTGCTCGTAGAAGTAGCGCTGGCTGAGTCTTGCCGCGCGGCAGACGTCGAGCACGGTGCTGGCCGTCCAACCGCGCTCGCCGAAGACCTCCAGCCCCGCCGCGAGGAACTGCTCGCGCCGCCGCTGCTCGCGTTCGGTCGGCGTCATGCCGCCCCAGACGCGGCCGGGCTCCGCGCTCATCTCGGCGACCTCGTCGGCATCGACGGATCGTCGCACACGGAGCCGCGCTGGGGGCGGGAGTGGAACGAGTGCTTACAACTTGAAAGGTCTCGTTCCACATGGGTAGGATCGCGTGCCATGACGCTCGATCCCCAGCTGCCCGTGCTCGTCGGCCTCGGCGAGGCGATCCGCCGGCCCGGCGGCGACGAGGGGCCGACCGAGCCGGCCGCGCTGATGGCCGAGGCGGTGCGCGCCGCGGTCGCCGACGCCGCTGCCGCCAACGGCGACGCGCTGCTGCGCAAGGTCGGCGCGCTCGGCGCCGTGCCGTCGGCCGCGTGGCTCGACGGCGACCCCGGCCGCCGCGCCGCCGAGCTGCTCGGCCTCGCCGCCGACCTGCCGACGCTGCGCTCCAGCATGCAGGGCGGCAACGGCCCGCAGCTGCTCGTCAACGTCCTCGCCGCGCGCATCCAGGCCGGCCAGCTCGACGCCGCGATCGTCTGCGGCGCCGAGGCGCTCAGCACGGTCGCGCGGCTCGCCAAGCAGGGCGCGCAGCCGGACTGGCCGGCGCCGGATCCGCAGCGCCGCGCCGGCGAGGTGCTCGAGGCGGATCGCGCCGCCGCCACCGACGCCGAGACGGCCGTCGGGATGATCGCGCCGATCATGGCCTATCCGCTGATCGAGAACGCGATCCGCGCCGCCGCCGGCCGCACGCCCGCCGAACAGCTCGACCTCGTCGCGGGACTGTGGTCGCGCTTCAGCGCCGTCGCCGTCGAGCAGCCGGCCGCGTGGGCACCGCGGGCCTACGACGCCGCCGCCCTGCGCACGCCGACGCCCGACAACCGCCAGGTCACGCTGCCATACACGAAGCTGCTCAACGCGAACATCCAGGTCGACCAGGGCGCGGCGTTGATCCTCTGCGCGGCCGGCGTCGCCGAGGCGCTCGGCATCCCGCGCGAGCGCTGGACCTTCCTCCACGCCGGCGCCCGCGCGACCGACGAGTGGTTCCTCTCCGAGCGCCGCGAGCTGCACCGCTCGCCCGCGATCCGCGCCTGCGGCCAGGCGCTCTTCGACCACGCCGGCATCAGCGCGGACGACCTCGGCCCGATCGACCTCTACTCCTGCTTCCCCGCGGCGGTCCAGCTCGCCGCGACCGAGCTGGAGCTGCCGCTCGAGGACCCCGGCCGGCCGCTGACCTGCACCGGCGGGCTGACCTTCTTCGGCGGACCCGGCAACAGCTACGCCACGCACGGGATCGTCGCCGTCGCGCGGCAGCTGCGCGACGCGCCGGCCGGCGCGCTCGGGCTCAGCAGCGCGCTCGGCTGGTACGCGACCAAGCACGCGCTCGGCCTCTACGGCAACGCCCCGCCCGCGCATCCGTTCGCCGCGCTGGAGCCGGCGCCCGACGCGCCCGCGCCGCGCACCGTGATCGCACCCGCGGAGACGACCGCGACGGCCGAGACCTGCACGCTGATCTACGGTCGCGACGGCGCCCCCGCCTACGGGATCCTCTTCGCGCTCACCGGCGACGGCGAGCGCGCGCTGGCGAAGTCCGACGACCCCGCCGTGATGGCTGCGATGGCCGGCGAGGACTTCCTCGGCGCCCCCGTCGCGCTTCACGCAGACCGCAGCTTCGACCTTGCCTAATCCAGGGAGCAGAGCGATGTCCGACAGCCCCTCCGTCCGCGTCGAACGGCGCGGCGCGATCCAGCTCGTCACCTTCGACCGGCCCGCGGTTCGCAACGCCTTCGACCTGGAGATGTCGCAGCGCGTCGCCGCCGCGATGGACGAGCTGGACGGCGACGACACGCTCTCCGTCGGCGTCGTGACCGGCGCCGATGGCTGCTTCAGCGCCGGGATGGACCTGAAGGCGTTCGCCCGCGGCGAGTTCCCGGGCGTGCCGGTGCGCGGCTTCGCCGGCATCACGCAGAAGGCCTCCGACAAGCCGCTGATCGCCGCCGTCGAAGGGCCGGCGCTGGCCGGCGGCTTCGAGATCGCGGTCGCCTGCGACCTGATCGTCGCGGGCGAGAGCGCGACCTTCGGCGTGCCCGAGGTGCGCCGCGGCCTCGTCGCGCTCGCCGGCGGGCTGCGCCAGCTCGCGCGCCGCGTGCCGCGCGGGATCGCGAAGGAGCTGGCGCTGACCGGCCAGCCGATCGGCGCCGCGCGCGCCGCCGAGCTGGGGCTTGTCAACCGCGTCGTGCCTGACGGCGAGGCGCTCGACGCGGCGCTCGAGCTGGCCGCGACGATCGCCGCCAACGCGCCGCTGGCGCTGCGCGCGACGAAGCGGATCCTCGACGAGCAGGACGCCTGGGACGGCGACGACTTCTGGGCCCGTCAGGGCGAGATCGCCGGCCCCGTGATCATCAGCGCCGACGCGCGCGAGGGCGCGGTCGCCTTCGCCGAGAAGCGCGACCCCGTCTGGCAGGCGAGATGAACGTCGGCGACATCGGCCGCGGCGCGAAGGCGCTCGTCGACGCCGGGATCCTGACGCCCCGCCTCGGCGAGCTGGCGCAGCGCGTCAAGGCGCTGCGCGCCTACGGGATCGGCCCTGCCGCCGGCTTCGCCGCCGCCGCGCGCACGCGGCCGCAGCAGCCGTACCTCCACGACGAGCAGGGGACGCTCACCTTCGCCGAGGTCGACCGCCGCACCGACGCGATCGCGCAGGCGCTGCGCGCCGCCGGGATCGGACCGGGCGACGGCGTGGGGCTGCTGTGCCGCAACGGCCGCGCCTTCGTCGAGGGGCTGCTCGCCTGCGCCAAGCTCGGCGCGACGATCCTCTTCCTCAACACCGACTTCGCCGGCCCGCAGCTGCTCGACACGCTCGCACGCGAGCGCGGCGTCGCGCTGATCTCCGATGAGGAGTTCGACCGCCTGCTGCCCGACGGCGCGCTGCCGGGGCGGCGCTTCGTCGGCTACGGCGAGGGCGCTCCCGGGCGCCCGACGCTGGAGCAGCTGGCGGCCGGCGCCGCGGCGCCGCTGCCGGCACCGCCGCAGACCTCCAAGCTGGTGATCCTGACCTCCGGCACGACCGGCACGCCGAAGGGCGCCGCGCGCACCGGCGCGC
>DATIOB010000504.1:0-12856 GCA_035473605.1 Conexibacter sp. | reverse complement strand
ACCGTCTGCGCGGGTTCGCTCACGACGGTCGATCCTACGAACGCCGGCCGCGCGATGCCGCCAGCTTCGCTCAAGCCCGCGCGCTCTGCTGTCGATCCCACGGGGAGATGTCGTTCAGACGGATCCTCCCCACCATCCTCTTCAGCGGCCTGCTGGCCGGCTGGGTCGTCGCGCTCGTGCTCGTCTTCGGAGCCGTCAAGCGCGACACCGACAAGCAGTTCGAGCGCAGCGAGGCGTCGCAGCAGCTGCTCGCCGCGATGCTCGACCAGGAGATCGGGGTGCGCGGCTACCTCAGCACCTTCGAGGATCCGTATCTGGAGCCGTACACCGCTGCCCGCCACCGCTTCGACGCGCTGATCCAGCGCGAGCTGGAGCTGGCCGACAGCGACGAGACGCGCGCGGCGCTGCGGCGGCTGGACACCGCGCAGGACAAGTGGGAGGACCTCGCCGCCGACGACGTCAGATCGCTCACGATCGACGACAGAAGATTCGACGACGAGCTGAGAACGCGCGAGGGCCCGATCGACGCCTTCCGCGCCGAGCACGCGCGCTACCAGGAGCTGCTCGACAGAGAGAGCGACCAGCGCGCCGACGAGCTGCTGACGCGCGCGCTCGTGCTGATCGTGCTCGTCAGCCTGCTGGTCGGCGTGATCGCGCTGCTGCTGCTGCGCCGCGGGGCGACGAAGGAGCGCCGCTACGCCGCCGACCAGGCCGAGTTCGCCGCCGCGATGCAGGCCGCGGGGGACGAGGGCGAGGCCGACGCGCTGCTCAAGCGCCACCTCGAACGCCAGCTCGAGGGCACCGACGTGACCGTGCTGCGCCGCAGCCCCAGCGGCGAGCGGCTGGAGGCCGGCACCGTCGTGACGCCCGGCTCGCCGCTGCAGGCGACGCTGCACGAGGCGCGCCCGCGCGACTGCCTCGCGATCCGCCGCGGCGCGCTGCACGTGCAGCGCGAGCAGGAGCCGCTGGTCGCCTGCGACCTGTGCGGCAAGGCCGGCCCGTCGACCTGCCGCCCGCTCGTCGTCGGCGACGGGATCATCGGCGCCGTCAACGTGCAGGACTCCGGCGGCCGCGTCGAGCGCGGCGACCGCGTCGTCACCGACAGCCGCGCGCAGGCCGCGCCGATCCTCTCCGGCCTGCGGACGCTCGCGCTGGCGCAGTCGCGCGCTACGACCGACGCGCTGACCGCGCTGCCGAACCGCTGGGCCTTCCAGGACGCGCTCAAGCGGATGCTCGCGCAGGCCGACCGCAGCCGCCGCCCGCTGGCGCTCGTCGTGCTCGACATCGACCACTTCAAGCAGCTCAACGACACGCACGGCCATGACGCCGGCGACCGCGCGCTGGTCGCCGTCGGCGAGGCGCTGCGCGGCGGTCTGCGCGAGAGCGACCTGGCCGCCCGCAGCGGCGGCGAGGAGTTCGCCGTGCTGCTGCCGGACACCCCGATCGAGGGGGCGCTGAGGGTCGCCGAGGAGCTGCGCCGCGCGATCGCCGCGATCGAGCTGGAGCTGGACGACACGCGCCTGACCGCCTCCTTCGGCGTCGCCGTGCTCGGCCTCCACGCGCTCGAGGCGCACACGCTGATGCAGGCCGCCGACCGCGCGCTGTACGCCGCCAAGCGCGCCGGCCGCGACCGCGTCGAGGTCGCCGAGGCGGCGACGCCCGGCCCGCCGCACGCGCACAGCGTCGGCGAGCCGGACCTGTCGACGACCTGAGGCCGCGCGCTCAGCGCAGCCCGTTGCGCGTCGCGATCGCGATCGCTCTCAGCGGGTCGTCGCTGATCACGCCGTCGACACCGAGGTCGATCGCGCGCTGCAGCACGGCTGGGTCGTCGAGCGTGTACGGGACGACCTTGAGCCCCTGCGCGTGCAGGCCCGCGACGTCCGGCCCGTGGAAGTACGACGGGTCGGTGCGCACGTACCAGTCGTCGCTCGGCGCGGCGACCTGCGCGGGATCGTGCACCTGCCAGTTGGCCGAGACGACGCCGGCGCCGGCGCGGCGCACGAGCGCGCCGAGGTCCTGGTCGCGCCACCAGTCGAGTCCCGCGGTCCACGGGCTCTTGACGCCCGGCTCGCCGTAGAGCGCCTGCAGCGAGCACTCGTCGGCGAGCGTGACGCACTCGGCCGGCCCGTACTGCCACACGAGCGCGACCGTCTGCACGCGGCGGTCCAGCCTGCGCGCCGCGACGATCGTGCGCCAGTCGAACGACTGCACCGTCGCGCGCTTCAGCAGCCGCGCCCGCTTCAGCTCGCCGACCAGCAGCCGCGCGTGCTCGCCCGGCTCGGCGCCCTCCAGCGGCGCCAGCGGCGAGAGCTTCGTCTCGACGTTGAGGCGGACGTCGTCGCGGTCGCTGGCGAGCACCAGCCCGAGCACCTCGCGCAGCGTCGGGATCCGCTCGCCCGGCGCCGCCTCCTGGGCAGGCAGCGACGGCAGCGTCTTCGAGCCGCAGTCGAGCGTCCGCACCTGCGCCAGCGTCAGCTCGCGGATCGCTCTGCCGACGTAGGGGAACTGACGGTCGCCGTCGCGCACCGGCGCGGTGTCCTCGCAGTGCGAGCCGTTGACGGTGCGATCGTGCGAGACGACGAGCGCGCCGTCGCGCGTGACGACGGTGTCCAGCTCCAGCGTCGAGATCCCCGGCTGCGCCAGCGCCCAGCGGAAGGCCGCGAGCGTGTTCTCGGGCCGGTGCGCGCGTCCGCCGCGGTGGGCCTGCACGTCGAAAGGGGACGGCGTGCCCGCCGGCAGCCGCAGCCGCTCGGCGCGCATCGCCTCGCGCAGGCGGTCGGGATAGTCGGTGATGATGCCGTCGACGCCGTCGTCGATCAGCTTGCGCATCGTCGCCGGGTCGTCGACCGTCCACGGGATCACCTTCATCCCCAGCTGGTGCGCCTCGCGCACCATCGCCTTCGTCGTGAACGGGACGTAGCCGGCTCTCTGCACCGAGCCGTCCTGCGGCAGCCCGTGGACCGGCGAGATCGCGTCGGGCCGGAAGCTCGCCGCCGCGCGCACGAGGTCGCCGCCGTAGTCGGCCGGGTCGAGCCCGAGCCATCTTCTGATCTCCCCTCTTCTCTCCCACGGCTCCATCAGCGCGACGAGCGGCAGACGCGGCTCGACCGCGCGCATCCGCCGCAGCGCGTCCCACGCGAACGACTGGATCGTGACGCGGTCGAGGAAGCCGGCCGCGCGCACCTCTCTGGCGACGACCTGGACGAACTGCTCCTGCGGCGCCGTCTGCTCCGGCGCGCTCGCCTCGACCTTCGTCTCGACGTTCAGCCGCACCGGCGCGTCATAGCGCTTCACGAGCGCGAAGACCTCGGCGAGCGTCGGCATGCGCGCGCCCGGTACGGTCTCCTGCTGCGGATGGCCGGCGCGCTGCGTCGAGCCGCAGTCGAGCGTCTTGACCTGCGCGAGCGTCAGCTGCACGACGTACTTGCCGACGTAGGGGAAGTCGGGATCGCCGGGCGTCGCCGGCGCGGTGTCTCTGCACAGCGCGGCGTTCGTTCTGCGGTCGTGCGTGACGACGGCCTGGCCGTCCCTGGTGATCTGCACGTCCAGCTCGAGCGTGCTGACGCCCAGTCTGATCGCGTTGCCGAAGCTGGCGAGCGTCGACTCCGAGCGCAGCCCGAGCCCGCCGCGATGGGCTTGCAGGTCGAACGTCTGGCGCGGGGCGGCGAGCGCGGCGGCGGTCGGCAGCGCAGCGCTCAGCGCGGCCGCGGCGAGCGCCGCGCGCAGCAGGTGGGACGGCATCTGGCTCCTTGGTCGGGAGGCGGTGGAACGAGGCGGCGCGCAAGCTAGCCGCGCCGGGGCAGCCGGTTGTGAAGCAGCGGTGACGCGTCAGCATGGGCACGCGCGAGGTTTCGCAGGCGTCCATTCCCCGCTCGACCGCTCGAACCTCTTCGACCGGCGTCCAAACAGCGTGAGGGGAGGTTCGTCCCGTTGGCGATACCGGCTGCCGCGTGACACCGGCAACCTGTCTGGCATGCTCACGCCGCAGCCGACCGACAAGACGCTCGCCGACGGACCGGTGCTGCTGACCGGCGCGACCGGGTTCCTCGGAATGGAACTGCTCGCGCGCTACCTCGAACGCGGGCAGCGCACCGTCTACGCGCTCGTGCGCGCCGCCGACGACGCCGAGGCGGCCGCGCGGCTGCGCGCCGCCGTGCACGACGTGCTGCCCGATGCCGAGCGCTATGACGACCGTCTGAGAGCGATCCGCGCCGACCTCGCCGAGCCCGGCCTGGGACTGACCGCGGCGCAGCGCGAGGCGCTCGCCGAGCAGGTCGTCGAGATCGTGCACTCGGCCGCGTCGGTCGAGTTCACGCTGCCGCTGGAGGAGGCGCGCACGATCAACGTCGAGGGCACGCGCAACATGCTCGAGCAGGCTCTGCTGACGCAGCGACGCGGCGGCCTGCGGCGCTTCTCGCACGTCTCGACCGCGTACGTCGCCGGCACCCACAGAGGCGTCTTCGGCGAGGACGACCTCGACCTCGGCCAGGGCCACCGCAACACCTACGAGCGGACGAAGTGGGAGGCCGAGAAGCTCGTGCGCGAGCACGCCGACCTGCTGCCGCTGCAGGTCTTCCGCCCGAGCATCGTCGTCGGTGAGCGCGACTCCGGCTGGACGCCCGCCTTCAACGTCATCTACGCACCGCTGAAGGCGTTCGCGAAGGGCGCCACGACGCCGGTGATGCCGGCCCGCCGCGCCTCGCCGGTCGACGTCGTGCCGGTCGACTACGTCGCCGACGCGATCTACGCGCTCGCGGGCGGCGGCGTCGAGGGCGAGCCCGGCCGCACCTACAGCCTCGCGGCCGGTCCGCAGGCGAGCAGCGTCGGCGAGCTGATCGACATGTCGGCCGACATGTTCGAACGCAGCCGCCCGTACGCGCTGCCGCCGTGGCTCTACCAGCGCACCGTCCACCAGGCGCTGGTGCGGCGCAGCGACGGCGCCAGACGCCGCTGGCTGGAGCGCAGCACCGTCTTCTATCCGTACTTCGCGCTGCGGGCGCGATACGACACGACGCGCGCGCACAGCACGCTCGCGCAGGAAGGGATCGAGGTGACGCCGTTGCAGGACTACTTCGACAGACTCGTCGGCTATGCCGTCACGGCGCAGTGGGGCCGCCGGCCGCTGACGCGCGTCGAGGCCGCGGCGCAGGCGCGCCGCCGCCAGCCGCGCGTGATCGTGCCGCCCGCGCCGCTGCTGACGCCGGCCGCGTCGTCGACCGCCGCCGCGGCCGCGACCGCCGCCGCCAGCGCCGCCGCGCGCCATTCGGGTCAGGTGCGCGCGCAGGCATGAGACGCGTCGCGCTCGTGCTGCCGGGCGGCGGCGCGCGCGGCGCCTACGAAGTCGGCGCGCTGTCGATCCTGCTGCCGGAGCTGGAACGGCGCGGCGAGCAGGTGACGCTGCTGTGCGGCACCAGCGTCGGCGCGATCAACGCGGCGCTGCTGGGGTCGCTGGCGCACCTGCCGGTCGCCGCGCAGGTCGAGCTGGCGATCGAGCGCTGGCGCGGGCTGGAGCGCAGCGACGTGATCGCGCCGCTGCTGTCGCCGCGGCTGCCGCTCAACCTCGGGCGGCTGGTCGGCGACGCGCTCTCGCTGCCGGGGATCCGGCGCGGCTCGCTGCTGGACCCGCGGCCGCTGCGGCGCTACCTCGACCGACACATGGACTGGGAGGCTCTGCACCGCAACGTCGACGGCGGAGTGCTCGACGCCGTCTGCGTCGTCGCGACGCAGCTCGCGACCGGGCGGCCGGTCGGCTTCGTCGAGGCCTCGACGCCGCGCAGACTGCCCGTCAGCGAGGAGCTGCCGTTCATGCCGGTGCGGCTCGCCGACGAGCACGTGCGCGCCTCCGCCGCGATCCCGCTCGTCTTCCCGGCCGTCGAGATCACGAGCCCGGAGCCGGCGAAGGGGTACTACACCGACGGCGCGACGCGGCTCAACTCGCCGATCAAGCCGGCCGTCGAGCTGGGCGCCGACCACGTGATCGTGATCGGCTTCGAGCCGCTGGCGGCGCCGCCGGTCGCCCCGGTCGAGCCGCCGCCGCACCTCGTCGACGTGCTCGCGAACATGCTCGACGGCCTGCTCGTCGACCAGGTCGCCGACGACATGCAGCGGCTGGTCGCGATCAACTCCTTCTTCGTCGAGGACCACCGCGTCGGCACGATCCCCTCCGCGCGCGCCTACCGCGAGGCGCGCGGGCGGCGGCCGTACCGCAAGATCGCGTACGCGATGGTGACGCCGCGCAGGCGGCGCGAGCTGGGCCAGCTGGCGATGACGGTCTTCCAGCAGCGCTACGGCGGCCTGAAGGCGATCCGCCATCCCGACCTGCTGATGCTCGGCAGGCTGCTGCGCGGCCGCACCGACGCCGGCGGCGACCTGCTGTCGTTCCTCTTCTTCGACCGCGCCTACGTCGACGCGCTGATCGCCGCCGGCCGCCGCGACGCGCGCCGCTGGCTGCGCAGACATCCGGCCTTCTGGTGCGCCGACGGGGCGCACGACTTCGACCTCGCGCCGGTCGACGTCGCCAGAGAGCGCGACGCGACCTCGCTCGACGAGTACCGCGCGCTGCGCCGCACCTGAAGCCGCGGCCGGCGCTCTCGCCCGCCCGCGCGCGCCACCTCCCCGGGCTTGATTCGACGCCCGTCTAAGCTGGATTCCATGCCCCGACTGATGATCGTCATCGCCTCGACCCGTCCCGGCCGCGTCGGCCTGCCCGTCGCCGAGTGGTTCCGCGACCACGCCGCCGCCCACGGCGGCTGGGAGCTGGACGTCGCCGACCTCGCCGAGATCGACCTGCCGCTGATGAACGAGCCCAACCATCCGCGCCTGCAGCGCTACGAGCACGCGCACACGATCGCGTGGTCCGAGCGCGTCGCCGCCGCCGACGCCTTCGTGATCGTGATGCCGGAGTACAACCACTCCTTCACCGCGCCGCTGAAGAACGCGATCGACTACCTCCACGTCGAGTGGCAGCACAAGCCGGTCGCGCTCGTCAGCTACGGCGGCATCTCCGCCGGCCTGCGCGCCGCGACGGCGATCAAGCACGTGCTCGTCGCGCTGCGGCTGACGCCGATCCCCGACGCCGTCACGGTGCCGTTCGCGGCCAGACTGATCGACGACGACGGCCGCTTTCAGCCGAACGAGCTGATGGAGCAGTCGGCGACCGCGATCCTCGACGAGCTGGCGCGCGTGCAGGACGCGCTGCGGCCGCTGCGCGCGCCGGCCGCCGAGATCGCCTGATCTCTATCACTTTCGTCCCATTGCGCCGGCGGCCGGCAGGCGCGAAACTGGAGAGATGATCCGAGTCGTTGTCGCAGACGACATGGCGCTCGTCCGCGGCGGCATGAAGATGATCCTCGAGGCCGACCCCGGCATTCGCGTCGTCGGCGAGGCCGCCGACGGCGCCGACGCGGTCGAGCAGATCATCAGAACCGGCCCCGACGTCGCGGTGATGGACATCCGCATGCCGGGCGTCGACGGGATCGAGGCGACCCGCCGCCTGCAGCAGCGGATGCCGTCGGTGCGCGTGCTCGTCGTCACGACCTTCCACCTCGACGAGTACGTCCACGAGGCGCTGCGCGCCGGCGCCGCCGGCTTCCTGCTGAAGGACACCGCGCCCGACTCGCTCGTCGGCGCCGTCCGCACCGTCGCCGCCGGCGACGCGCTGCTGTCGCCGGCCGTCACACGCCAGCTGATCGAGCACTACGTCCACCGGCCGACGCCCGACCCGGGCCTGACCGACCGGCTCGCCGAGCTGACTCCGCGCGAGCTGGACGTCGCGCGGCTGGTCGCGCGCGGGATGACGAACGCCGAGATCGCCGCGCAGCTGTTCCTCGGCGAGGGCACCGTCAAGACGCACGTGACGGCGATCCTCTCGAAGCTCCAGCTGCGCAACCGCACGCAGATCGTCGTCGCCGCCTACGAGAGCGGCATGGTGGAGCTCGGCAACACCGAGCTGCCCAGCTAGCTGAGCGGCAGCTCCGCGCGCACGACCCACTCGGCGCCGCCCTCGCGGCCGGCGATCAGCCAGCCGTCGTAGACGCGCACGCGATCGCGCATGCCGGCGATCCCGAGGCCGCCGTCGCGCGCCGGCAGCGGGCGCTGCGGCTCGTGCCGGGCGATCGCGTTGCGGACCTCGATCGCCAGCCTCCCCGGCTCGTGCGCGACGCGCGCGACCACGACGACCGCGCCGCCGTGCTTGCGCGCGTTGGTGAGCGACTCCTGCACGATCCGGTAGGCGGCGCCGGCGTGCCCCGCCGGGATCGCTGTGACGTCGCCGACCAGCTCCAGCCGCACGTCGAGCCCATGCGCCTCGGCCCGCCGCGCCAGCTCGGTCAGCCGCGTCAGCTGCAGCGCCTCCGCCTCGCCGGCGCCGTCGAGCGCGGCGAGCAGCTGGTCGAGCTCGCCGAGCACCTCGCCGGCGACCTCCTCGACCGCCGCGATCGCCGTCGCGGCGGCCGCCGGGCGGCTGTCGAGCAGCTGGTCGGCGACCGCGCACTGCAACGTGATCGACGTCAGCCCGTGTCCGACGAGGTCGTGCAGCTCGCGCGCGACGCGCAGCCGCTCCGCCTCCACCGCCCGCCGTATGACGAGCGCCTGGCGCCGCTCCTCGGCGACGCTCAGCGCGCGCAGCTCGTCGACCTCTGCGAGCCGCCGCCGTCCGCCGACCCCGGTCGCCCATGCCGCCGCGACCATCGTGGCGAAGAACAGCGCCACGCTCGGGGGGAAGATCTCCCAGTTCCAGTCGAACGCGAGCATCACCGTCAGCAGCGCGCCGCCCGTCACGCCGCCGATCCCGACGAGCGCCGCCAGCCACAGCGGCTGCACGTAGGCGCCGGCGATGAACGCGACGATGTAGAGCGGCGCGTTGAGGCCGAAGGCGTCGCCGAGCACGGCCGTGCGCAGCGCGCAGACCGCGACCACCAGCACCACCGTCAGCAGCGGCCAGCGCCGCCGCGGGACGAACGCCAGCGCGAGCGCGACCGCGCCGGCCAGCCGCACCGGCGTCGATGCCGATCCGTACCACTCGACCGGCTTGCCGTGGGCGAGCAGCGCCTCCGTCACCTCCAGCACGAGGATCAGCAGCGGCACCCCCTGGCCCCGCAGCCACGGCGCGCGGCGCAGCCACGGCGGCGGTGAGCGCCGCGCCGGCAGCCCCTCGGCGCGCGCCGGCAGCACGACGGAGAGCGACGTCCGCCGCAGCCGCCCGCGCCGCAGCCGCCCGCCGGCCAGCCGCGCCCGCTCCGCGAGCGCCTCGACGTGCACGGCCGTCGTCTCGTGCCCGACGCGCGCGCTGGCGCGCACGACCCCGTCGCCGCGCTCGACCGCGAGGCGGTGGCAGCCCGGCAGCTCCGCGAGCGCGACGAGCACGCGCATCGCGACCGCGGGCAGCGGCGTGTCGGCGAACGGCGCGCCGGCGTGGGCGCGGCGGACGTCGATCGAGGCGGCGCCGCGGTCGGTCAGCTCGCGCAGCGAGCCGGGCACGTCGGCCGCGTCGGGACGGGTCGCCGCCTCGTTGCTGCGCAGCAGCAGGAGCATCCGCCGCATCTCCGCCATCGCCTGCTGGCTGGCGACGCGGGCCCGCCGCAGCGCCGAGCGCGAGCTGCCGGAGGCCCTCGCCAGCGACGAGCGCGCCAGCTCGACCTCGTCGAGCACCGCCCGCACGCAGCCGGTCACGACGGCGTGCAGCTCGCGCGCGATCCGTGTCCGCTCCGCGCGCAGCGCCAGCTCCAGCGCGCTCGCTTCGCCGCCGGCCGCCGTCTCGGCGCGACGCCGCGCGGCCGCGAGCGCTTCGCTGCGGTCGCGCAGCAGCACGCCGCCGGCCGCCGCGGGCGCGAAGATCGCCAGCTCGCGCAGCGCGACGTCAGCGGTGCGGTCGCCGAGCGCGCCGGTCGCGTCGAGCAGCGTCCGCAGCGCCATCAGCGCGAACAGGCCGCCGAACGCCGCCGGCAGCGCGCGGCGCGGATCGTCCGCGTAGGCGCCGAGGCCGAACAGCGCCAGCGGCATGTACAGCGGCGCGACCGCGCCGTCGAGCGGAGCGAGGTCGAAGACGACCGCCGCCGTGTGGACCGCGAGCGCCCAGCCGAAGAAGGCGAGCGGGTGGCCGCGGCGCCACAGCGTCGCGACCGCCGCCGCGCTCCAAAGCGCGAGCGCGGCGGTCGTGTCTCCGCTCGTGACGCCGCGCAGCAGCACCTCGCAGACGCCGAGCAGCAGCAGCGCGCACGCGATCAGCACGTCGACGCGGTGCGGGCTGCTGCGCTCGGTCACTGCATCTGCCTCAGCGGCGTCCGCGTGAGACGTAGACGGTGATCGTCTTCTTGTACGCCAGCTTCCTGCCGGCCTTCTGCGACAGCTTCACGACCCGCCCCTTCTTGACCTTCGCGGAGCGGACCTTCTTCGACGCCGCCTTGCAGCCCTTCTTCGTCAGCGCCTTCTTCGCCGCGGCGTACGTGCTGCCGGCCTTGATCTTCGGCACGACGCAGCGCTTCGTCGGCTTCGGCTTCGGCTTCGGCGGGTTCGGCGTCGGCGGCTTCGGCGGCGGGACGACGGCCGGCTTGTCGACGTTCTCGCAGTCGGGCGCGACGGTGTCGATCGCGTCGGCGATCACGGTGTCGGTGCCGGTGCCGCAGACGACGCTGTCGGGCTCGCCGTCGCGGATGTGGACGGTGTCGTTGCCCGTCCCGACGCGGCAGACGAGGAAGTTGCACGAGTTCGGGCCGGCCTCGGCGTTGATCGTGTCCTGGCCGGGGCCGCCGGTGATCTTGTCGTCGCCGTAGCCGCCCTCGATCGTGTCGTTGCCGCCGGCGCCGTCGATCTCGTCGGCGTAGTCGTACGCGACCAGCGTGTCTCCGGCCGGCCCGCCGATCATCTTCGACGAGCCGGGGCCGTGGTTGAGGACTCTGAAGTAGATCGGCTCCGGGCCGGTGACGAGCGCGACCGGCTCGTTGAGGTCGAAGCGCTCGATCCCGACGACGTTGTCGCCCTCGGCTCCGTGGCCGTCGTTGGCGACGCCGTCGAGCGAGATCGCGAGCAGGCCGGCTGGCCGGTCGTTCTGGTTCCAATCCATGACGACTCTGTCGTAGCCCGGCCCGCCGTCGATCACGTCGGCGCCGGTGACGTTGCCGTCGCCGCGCATCTCGTCGTCGCCCTCGCCGCCGCGCACGACGTCATTGCCGGTGTCGCCGTCGACTCTGTCGTTGCCGGGGCCGCCGTCGACGACGTCGTTGCCGCCGCCCGCGTCGATCTCGTCGTTGCCCTCGCCGCCGAGCAGCGTCACCGCGGGGCCGATGTTGTCGGCCGTCAGTCTGTCGCTGCCGGGGCCGCCGTCGATCGTGACGGAGATGTTGGTCGGCAGGTCCCAGCTGGAGATGCCCCACTCGATCTGGCCGACGGGGTTGTCGCCCAGCTCGGCGCGCACGTTCGCGACCGGGCAGCGGGCGGTCGTGGCGTCGTCCGCTTCGAACGGCGCGCGGTAGCAGCCCTCCGGGAGCGTCTCCGCGAAGGCGTAGGTGTCGCTGAACTCGAGGTAGGTGCCGCTCGGTCTCTGGTCGTCACCGCGGACGATGAAGTTGTTGTTCTCGGGTCCCGCGCGGAAGACCCAGGTGTCGCCCTCCTTCGCGAGGCTGCCCGCGCTCGCGGCGCTCGCTCCCGCGAGCAGCGCCACGAGGCCGACGAGCAGTGTGGTCAGGACGTGTTTGGCAGAAGTTCGTCGCATCGTTTGAAGCTAAGCCGCGGCGGGCGCAACGGCCTCTGCCGGAAGTGGCCCTGAGGTCTGACGAACGTCCGGGGCGTCGAGCTTGAAGATCCGCACGCCCGTGAAGATCCCGGCGACCATCGTCAGCCCGCCGCCGACCGCGAAGGAGGCGAGCGAGAGCGGCATCACGAACGTGATCGCAGTCCCGACCAGCACCAGCAGCGGCACCCACAGCGGCACGACCGAGGCCCGCCAGAGCGCGAAGAAGAGCAGCATCGTGCCGAGGATCGCGCCGACGACGGCGGGAATCTGCAGCAGCGGCAGCAGCGGGTAGCCCGACGCCTTGTCGGAGATCTCGGCGGCCTGCTCCGGCGGCAGCGACTGCGCCAGCGCGAGGTCGTAGAAGTCGGTCACGAGCAGGCCCGGCAGCGTGACGGTGCCGACGATCGCGAGCGTGCCGCCGATCGCCAGCAGCCAGCCGCCGCGCGGGCGCAGCAGCGCGACGATGCCGAAGGCCGCCGGCGCCCAGACCGTCCAGCCGAAGTGCAGGAAGCAGGCGGCGATCTGCGACTGCAGCTCGTGGTCGCGCAGCGAGTCGTGGTAGGCGAGCGTCGTCGACTCGCCCTCCCACGGGGTGACGAGGTAGCCGATCTGCACCAGCAGCGAGGCGACGACCAGGCAGATGCCGGTCAGGCGCGGCGAGGGGAACGGGCGGGACACGGGAACCTCCGGAGGCTGGTCGGGATGACGGAGGGCGACGCTACGACCGCGCGGCAGCGGCCCGCCTCGCACGGAAGTCACTCGGTGTCCGGACCCTGGGCCCGCCCGCGGCGGCCGATCGGGAGAGCCTTTCACCACATGGACAAACCAGACGGCCGGCTGACCGGTCACACTTCGAGCCGGCATGAATCCGAAGCCCCACGTGATCGTCCTCTTCGGCGCGACCGGAGACCTCGCCAGACGCAAGCTGCTGCCCGGTCTGCTGCGCCTCTTCCAGGCCGGCCTGATGCCGGTCGACTTCCGCATCGTCGGCACCTCGCTCGACGACCTCGACGAGGACGGCTTCCGCGGCGTCGCGCGCGCCGCGATCGACGAGTTCTCGCGCACGCACGTCTACGAGCAGTCGTGGGAGGCGTTCGCCAGACGGCTGCGCTACGTCTCCGGCAGCGG
>DATIOB010000503.1:0-3801 GCA_035473605.1 Conexibacter sp. | reverse complement strand
CTCTCGGGCGGAGGGTACGGCGGCTGGCACGGCAAGCCGCGCGGCCGGGTGGTCGAGCACGAGACGTGGCCGCTCGACGGGACCGTCACGCCGCGGACGCTCGACACGCCGATGGTCGACCGGCCGGCCCGCTTCGTGCTGGACGGCTCCACCGAGGGCGTCGGCGTCTTCGAGTTCGCCGTCACGCGCAGCTCGAGGTACAGCTACCGACCGTCCCTCTGAGCGCGGCCGCGCCGAGCGCGACCTCCGCGCGAAACTGACATGGTGACCGGACATACTGTCTGATACCATCGTTCGCACACGGAGCGGGAGTCTGGAGAGCTGCCGCTCCGACAGCGAGGCGTCTTAGGCCCGCGCCGGAGGAGAGGAGAGAGTCGGTGCTCAACACCGTCGCCCGAGTCGGCAAGGTTCTGAAGCTTTTCACCACCGAACGGCCTGAGTGGGGGGTGACAGAGGTCGCCACCGCGCTCTCGCTGCCGAAGTCCAACGCCCACGACATGCTCGCGAGCCTCGCGGGCATCGGGCTCCTCGAACGCCTTCCCGCCGGTCGCTACCGCCTCGGCTGGCGTCTACTGGCGATGAGCCGCAACCTCGTCGAGACCGATGGCTTCCAGCGCCAGGCGGAGTCCGTCACCCAGCAGATGGCCAGACGGCTCGGCCATGCCTCCAGCGTCGCGACCTGGGACGGGCGCCGGCTCGTCTGCGTCGCGGCCAACGGCCAGCTCGCCGGGGTCGACGCGCCCGTGCGCGCGCCGGGCGTGCGACTGCCCGGCCACTCGACGGCGCTCGGCAAGATGCTGCTCGCCCACCGCTCGTGGGAGGAGGTCGAGGAGCGCGCCACGGTCGACGGGCTGCCGGCCTTCACGCAGGCGACGGTCGGGACGGTCGGCGCGCTGCGCGCTCAGCTCGACGGCGCCCTCCGCGACGGGGTCGCCTTCGACTACGAGGAGAACCAGCGCGGGATCTGCTGCGTCGCGGCGCCGGTCCGTGACGCGAGCGCGCGCGTCGTCGCGGCGCTCAGCGTCTCGATGCCGCCGGCGGTGCTGCGACAGGCCGAGCCGCAGTACGCGCGCGCGGTCGCGGTCGCGGCGCAGCGGCTCTCCAACATGCTCGCGGCGCCGGTCGCGCCTGGCCCCGTCGACGCACCCGTCTAGGGCGGTCAGGCAGCGAGGGCCGCGCTCAGCGCGCGGTCGGCGAGCGCGGGCACGCCGACCGCGAGCTCGCGCACGAAGACGTCGTCGTCGGTGCCGGTCAGCGCCCGCTCGCGCAGCGTCTCGAGCCCGATCGCCGCGCGCCACAGCGCCAGCGCCGCGTACCAGCCGAGGCCGTCGATCGACCGCCCGGACAGCTCGGCGTACCGCGCGGCCAGCTGCGCGCGCGGCGGGAAGCCGGCGGGCGCGACCGCGCCCGCCATCGTCAGCAGCGTGCCGGCGGGGTCGTCGGGCTCCGGCCAGGTCGTCAGCATCCACGCGAGATCGCACAGCGGATCGCCGATCGAGGCGATCTCCCAATCGAGCACCGCGCACAGCCGGGCTGGCCCGGCCGTCCCGAAGACGACGTTGCCGAGGCGGTAGTCGCCGTGCACGAGCGTCGGCGCCGACGACGGCTCCGGGCGATGCGAGCGCAGCCAGCGGGTCACCTCGTCGAGCACGGGCACCTCGCGCGTCCGGTGGCGCTCCCAGATCCCCGTCCAACGCCGCAGGTGACGGTCGAGGAAGTCGTCTGGTCGTCCGATCGCGTGCAGCCCGCTGCTCCTCAGGTCGATCGCGTGCAGCTCGACGAGCGCGTCGACCAGTTCGCGCGCGACCGCGTCGCGGCCCTCGGGGTCGTCGAGCCTGAGCGGCAGCGCCGACGTTATGACGGTGCCGGCGACCTCCTCCATCACGTAGAAGGGGACGCCGAGCACGGCCGGATCGGTGCAGGTGAGCAGCAGCCGCGGCGCGCGGGCGGCGGTCGGCTCCAGCAGCTCCAGCAGGCGCGCTTCGCGCAGGACGTTGCGCGCCGCCTGCCCGGAGCGCCCGTGCGGGGGCCGGCGCAGGATCGCGCGCGCCGCGCCCCGCCGGATCACGAGCGTGACGTTGGAGGCGCCCTCGCCGACCAGCTCTGCCTCGACCGGTCCGTCGCCGATGCCGTGGCGGTCGAGCAGCGCCTCCAGCGGCCGGCGCACCAGCAGCGGCGGCACCGCGAGCGCGCGCGCCTCCTGGTGCGTGTCGACGGCGAGCGCCGGCGCTGCTGTCGGCTCGGACGGACGCACGTCAGGTCGCCGCGTGCTCCAGCCGCTCCTGCGCCGCGCGCACGAGGCGGAACTTCTGCACCTTCCCCGTCGGCGTCATCGGCAGCTCCTCGGCGCTGGCGAAGAGCACGCGCTTGGGCACCTTGAAGCGGGCGAGGCTGGCTTTGCAGAGATCGATGATCTCCTGCTCGGTGACGGTCGAGCCGGGGGAGCGGACGATCCAGACGAGCCCGATCTCGCCCCAGCGGTCGTCGGGCACGCCGATCGCGAACGCCTGGCTGACGCCGTCGTGGGCGCAGAGCAGCTCCTCGATCTCCTTCGGCATCACCAGCTCGCCGCCGCTCTTGTACAGCTCCTTGCTGCGGCCGGTCAGCTGCAGGTAGCCGTCCGGCGTGATGCGGCCGAGGTCGCCGGAGTGGACCCACTCGCCGCGCAGCGTCTGCGCGGTCTCCTCGGGCTTGCCCCAGAAGGCCTTCATCATCGTCGGGCCGCGCGAGATCAGCTCGCCCTCGGCGTCGTCGGGAAGCCGCTCGCCGCTCGTCGGATCGGCGAGCGCATACTCGACGAGCGCGCCGTCGCGCTCGGGGATGCCGGCCGTGCCGGCGAGCTTCGGCCGGCCGACCGTCGAGACGTGCCGCTCGATCGGATCCTCCGGCAGCGTGAAGGTCATCGCGCCGCCGCACTCGGTCATGCCGTAGCCGGTGATCATCTCCGACGTCCCGAGATCGCTGCGGCAGCGCTCGTACATCCACGCCGGCGCCGGCGCGGCGCCGACGAGCATGGCGTCGAGCGAGGAGAGGTCGCGCGTCAGCCGATCGGGATGCTCCAGCAGCGCGACCGCCATCGTCGGCACGCACAGCATGTCGTCGGCGCGGTGCTGCTCGACCGCGCGCAGGTACTCGCCGGGGTCGAAGCTCGTCTGCATGATCACGGCGCCGCCGACGATCATCGAGGAGAGGATCCCCTCGACGTAGCCGAACATGTGGTAGCAGGGCAGCGAGAAGAGGATCCGGCGACCGTCCTGGTAGGCGCGCGTCAACGCGCTCGCGTAGGCCGTCCGCTGGACGGCGTCATGTGTGACGAGCACGCCCTTGGGGCTGCCGGTCGTGCCCGAGGTGTAGAGCATGTCCCCGATGTCGTCGGGGCCGTGGCGCCGCTCGGAGGACGCTCCTCGGTGTTCGTCGCCGAGCCGCGCAAGCTCGTCGAAGGTCATCGCGCCCTCGCGGCTGCGCCCGTCGGTCGAGAGCACGACGACCTGTCTGAGGTCGGGCAGCAGCTCGCCGCCGCCGCGCTCCCAGCCGGGCGCGATCTCGTCGAGCATCGCGAGGTAGTCCATCCCGTCGAAGCCCGTCATCGTGATCAGGACCGAGCACTCCGACTGACGCAGCACATACGCCAGCTCTTCGGCGCGGTAGCGGAAGTTCAGCGGCACGCTCACGCGTGCTCTCACACGTCTGTACGACCAACTGAGTCACCTGACGAAGACACTCAACGCGGCGAACGTTGCGGTGCAGACCTACCAGAACCCGGCCGAGGCCCCGCCATCCGGCATCACTTACACGAACGGC
>DATIOB010000502.1:0-6648 GCA_035473605.1 Conexibacter sp. | reverse complement strand
CTGCCGCGGGCGCGGCCGCCGCTGTGGCTCCTGCTCGGGACGCCGCTGCTGATCGCCTCGCTGGTGCTCTCCTACCGCCGCTCGTTCTGGATCGCGGCCGTCTTCGCGCTGCTGCTCGTGCTGCTGCTGGCGACGACGCCGAACGGGCGCCGGATGCTGGTGCCGGCGAGCCTGCTGATCGCCGGCGCGATCTGGGTGCTCGGATCGATCGGCTTCCAGTCGCAGTCGTCGCCGCTCGGCGACCGCGTCGCGTCGCTGGCGCCGTCGAGACTGGCGGCGAACAAGTCCGACCGCTACCGCATCGACGAGCGCGCGAACGTGCTCGGGGAGATCCGCGACCATCCGATCAGCGGGCTGGGGCTGAAGGTGCCGTGGTCGGCGGCGGTGCAGCCGCTGCCGCTGGAGCACGAGAACGGCCGCGACTACGTCCACTTCGCGCCGCTGTGGTTCTGGCTGAAGCTGGGGATCCTCGGCCTGGCGGCCTACTTCGCGACGATCGCCGGCGGCGTGCTGCTCTCCTGGCGCGTCTGGCGCGAGCAGCCCGATCCGATGCTGCGGGCCTTCGGGATCGCGTCCGTCTGCTCGCTGCTGGGCCTCGTCGTGATGGACACGACCGCCTCGTTCACCGGCGTCGACGCCCGCCTCAACGTGCTGCTGGGGATCCAGCTCGGCTTCCTCGCGGTGCTCGCGATGGGCGAGCGCGAAGCGGCCGTGGAATGATCGGCGGCTGAGCCGCGGCGCGCCCTGCGGGCGCGCCGCGACGGCCGGTCGATCAGGGGTTCTGCGCGATCAGCGTCTGGATCGTCGAGGTCAGCGCGCCCTTGGGGCTGCCGTCGGCCTTCAGCAGGCCGAAGTAGTGCTCGCGGTAGTTCGACGTGCCCGGGGCCTTCTGGTCGTGCGCCTGGTAGTAGTAGAAGGCGCTGAGGCGGCTGCCGAAGCGGCTGTGCGCACCGCTGATGACCGTTCTCGCGGTGTTCGCGGCCTCGTCGTACGACATGCACTTGTTCCAGTTCATGTTGTCGTCGAGGCAGGCGCCGTTGTCGCTCGCGAGACCGAACTCGGTCACGTACATCGGGATCGTGTCCGGCGCGCCGAGCCGCTTCGTGTTGGCGAGCAGGCCGTCCATGCGCGACTGCCAGGTCGGGCCGTACGGGTGGATCGTCCAGCCGGCGACCATGCTGCCGAGGTTCGGGACCGCCTGGAACATGTAGTTCAGCCAGGCGGTGTTGGCGCTGCCCGACTCGCCGATCGCGAGCAGGCCGACCCGCGGGTTGCTGCCCTGGACCGCGGCGTACGCCTCCGAGAAGCGGATGGCGTAGGTCTTGGCGCGGTCGACGTAGCCCGGGACCTTGGTGAAGTCAGAGGCGCTGACGGTGTCGGCGAACTGGTACGAGTAGCTCGTCTCGTTGCCGAACTCGATCGCGCGGATCGCGAGGTCTGCGGAGTAGCTCTTGCCCTGCCAGAAGCTGCCGCCGGGGCCGAAGGCCGCGGCCCACGTGGCGAGGTTCTGCGCCTCGGCCGTGGTCGGGACGCGCTTGTGGAAGCCGGCGAGCGGGAGGATGCGGATGCCCGCTCTGGCATAGGCGTCGACGATGCTGGTGAGACGCGAGACGGAGGTGCCGATGCCCCACTCCATGCGGGCCGTTCTGGCGCCGACTCTCTTGAGGAACTCGAGCTCGTAGGTCTGGTCGGCACCGGCGACGACACCGACGCTGAAGGCGCCGCCCGCGGGGTTCGGGGTCGGCTCGGGCGTCGGCGTGGGCGTCGTCGGAGTGGTCGGTCTCGTCGGCTCGGGCGTCGTCGTGTCGGCCGGGTAGCTGATCGTCACTTCGCGGGCCCAGGCGCTGCCGTCGATCGCGGTGCGGACACCGTAGCTGACGGTCTTGCCGGGGACGACCGGCGGGGTCGTCGAGGTGCCCGAGAGGGAGGTGTACTCGTCGGCCTTGCCCGGCACCTTGCGGACGAAGACGTAGGTGCCGACGTCGGCGACTCTGCTCCAGCGGACGCTCGTGCCGCTCGTCTCCAGGACCGGCGCGGCCTTGCGGTCGACCGTCGGGGTGGTCGGGGTCGGCGTCGGCGTCGTCGGCGTGGTGGGGGTGGGAGTGGTGGGCGTCGTCGGGGTGGTCGGCGTCGTCGGCGTGGTGGGCGTCGTGACCGCTCTGTAGGCGATCGAGACGGTGCTCGACCAGCGCGCGCCGTTGATCGCGACGCGGACCTGGTAGCGGACGGTCACGCCCGGCACCGCCGGCGGCGTCGTCGAGGTCCCGTTGATGACCGAGTACTGATCGGCCTGGCCCGGCACCTTGCGCACCAGCACGTAGCTGCGCACGTTGCGCTGCGAGTTCCAGCTCAGCTTCTGCCCGCTGACCTTCAGCACCGGCGCCGAGACGGCGGCGGCGCGAGCGCGCGGCTTGCCGCCGACGCGCGCCAGTCGCTTGTCGGCCCGCGCCAGGCGCGCTCCGGCGCGCTGGATGGCCTCTCGCTTCCCGACGCAGGCGCTCGCGCCGCGCTTGCAGGTACCCAGCGTCCGTGCCTTGCGCACCAGCGTCTGGTCAGCCGCGTTGCGGGCGGCGGCCGCTCTGACGAGCGGCTTCGGGACGCTGAGGTTCTTGGCCGACGCGCTGCTGAGCATCGCGCCGCCGAGGAACATGCCGAGGAGGCATGTGAGGACAAGGCGCAGAACGCCACGAGAGGGGGTTGCGAGCATCGGGACTCCTTCGGTGGCCGGGCTGTCTCAGAGAGACCCCTGGCTTTGCGGACCCACCTCGCGGTGGGGGTGCCGTTATCGGGATGTGCACGACGCCGGTGGGCGTCGGACCGAGCGCTCGCGCGGTGCAAGCGACCGGCCTCAGCCTATCTGTCGGTCTGCTCGGTTCCGGGCACCAGGCGCCTGGACGCTTCTGGACGCATGTCCGGTCCGGGGCGCACTCCCGATGCGGCACCCTGCGCCCCACGTCATCCCCCCGCCGCCTCTTTCAGAGCAAACAGGTGCGCTTTCGCATCGCTTTGCGGAGCGAAGGGGATCGCCCGTGCTGACGGGTCTTTCGACCGCTTCTGCGGTTCACGGGGAGGTGGTGGAGCGACTGGCCGGGCACCGCCCGCGGCCAGCGGCGACGACCGCCCACCTCGCTGGCACGCGCGCGTTCGCGGAGCTTGGGCGGCTGTTGGCGCGTCGCCGTGACGCGTCGATGCGCCAGCCCCGCGGCGGTGGCGCGACCGCGCTCGGCGAACGGTTGTTCAGGCGGGCGCGACGAGCGGCACGAGCGACTCGATCGAGTAGCGCCGCTCCGCCAGCTCGCGGCCGCCGCGGGCCAGGTGCGGGGCGCCGTCGCGCAGCACGGTCAGCAGCGCCTGCGCGAACTGGTCGGCGCCCTCGGCCAGCGCGCACTGCTCGCCGTCGCGCACGGCGAGGCCGGCCGCCGCCCGCGGCGTCGCCACGACCGGCAGGCCGTAGGCGAGGGCCTCGACGAACTTCAGCGGCGTGCCGCCGCCCTGCAGCAGCGGGACGACCGCCGCCGAGACGTCCGCGTAGGCGTCGTCGAGGTCGTCGACGAAGCCGACCGTCTCGATCCGCGGATCGGGCGACGCCGGACCGTCGAGTCCCGCGCCGACGAGCCGCAGCCGCGCCTCGGGCAGCTCGCGCCAGACGCGCGGCAGCACCTCGTCGAGCAGGAAGCGCAGGCCGTTGCGGTTGGGCTCGTAGCGGAAGTTCGCGACGAACAGCGCCCGCTGCGCCTCGCGCGCGGGCGTCACCGGCGTGATCCGCGCGACGTCGACGACGTTCGGCACGACCCGCACCCGCGCGGCCGGCGCCAGCTCGCGCGCGGCGGCGGCGTCGGCCTCGCTGACCATCCACGACTCGTCGGCGCGCAGCAGCAGCCCGCGCTCGAAGGCGCGCAGCGCGCGCGGGCTGCCGAGCCCCGGCGCCTGCAGCTCATGGCGGAAGGCCGATTCGAGGTTGTGGCCGTTGTAGATCAGCGGCTGCTCGCGCGGCAGCCCGCGCAGCGCGGCCGCGGCCTCCGGCCCGTCGGCGATCACGCGCACCGGCGGCTCGTCGTCGTCGCTGCGCTCGCGCGCAGCGAGCCGCGCGGTCGCCGCCGCCAGCTCGGGCGAGACGGCGCGCGCGAAGTCGTCCGGCACACCGCGTGCGCGCGCGCGGGCGTACGCGAGCGCGCGCGCAAGGCCGCGCGACGGCGTCACCGCGTGCAGCTCGATCCCGGGGATCGAGCGGAACGCGGCGTCCGGCTCGTCGGCCCCGAAGCTGACGTAGACGAGCACCAGCCGGCCGCGCGCCGCCGCCAGCGCGCGCGCGACGCCGTAGGTGCGCACCGCCCGACCGGAGCGCAGGACCGGCGTGTGGGTCGAGACGAAGAGGTCGCTCACAGCGCCGCCACCGCTCTCTCGATCTCGGCCAGGCGTGCCTCCCACGAGTGCGCGGCGGCGGCGCGCGAGCGCGCGGCGCGGGCCGCCTCGCCGCCGTCGGCGAGCGCCTGCTCCAGCAGCGCGGCGAGCCCGTCGGCGTCGCGCGCGGTCGCGATCTCGGCGACGTCGGCGAGTGCCGGCAGCGGCGTCGCGACGGCCGGCAGCCCGGCGGCGAGGTACTCGTAGACCTTCATCGGGAAGACGCTGCCGGTCAGCTCGTTGAGCGCGTACGGGATCAGCCCGGCGTCGGCGCCGCGCAGCACCGCCGGCAGCTGCGCGTAGCTGCGCCGGCCGAGCAGGTGGATGTTGGGGACGGCGTCGAAGGCGGAGACGTCGGTGCGCGGGTCGCCGAGCCCGACCGGACCTACCAGCGCGAAGCTCCACTGCGGCCGCGCCCGCGCCAGCTCGACCAGCAGCGGCACGTCGAGCTTCGTCGCGACGACGGCGCCGGTGAAGACGATCCGCGGCCCCGGCAGGCGCTCCAGCTCGGCGTCGACGGGACCCGGCTCCAGCGCCTGCGCGAAGGCCGCCGTGTCGGCGACGTTGGGGGCGTAGAGGACGTTGCGCGAGAGCGTCCGCATCCGCTCGGCGAGCGCCGGGGCGCTCGCCAGCACGAGGTCGGCGCGCGCGGCGAAGCGCTCCTCCGCCGCGCGGAAGCTGGCGCCGTCGATCCCCGGCTGCGCGGCGATGTCGTCGACGCAGTGGTAGACGACCAGCGACAGGTCGAGCGCGTCGAGCAGCGCCTCCGCCTGCGGCACGTACGCCCACAGGATCGGGCGCTGGAAGCCGAGTCTGCGCGCCGCCCGCCGCACCAGCCACGGCAGCAGCCGCGCGTTGAGCGCGCGCACGGCGCCGAAGCGGTGCAGCGGGATCACCAGCGGGGAGAGCACGTGCAGCCCGTCGGCCTGCCGCGGCGGGGCGACGCCGCGGCGCAGCCGCCGCGCGATCCGCTTCAGGTCGCGCCCGGCGATCTGCGGCGCGCGCAGGCCGAGCGACTCGACGAACAGCACGCGGTTCTCCCGCGCCAGGCGCGACATCAGATGGTGCTGGTTGGTCCACAGGTCGGTGTCCCAGTCGGCGAAGCCGACGCAGACGATGTCGCGGCCCCGCAGGCCTGCACGCTCGTTCACGCGCCGGATGATCGCATCCGCCGCGGGCGACCCCGCCCGCGCGCCACCGCGCCTGACGCCGCCCGGCGCGCCAGCTCGGCCCGCGCGCCACCGCGCATGACGCGGTCCGCCCGCACCGACCCCGCCCGCGCGCCCTGTAGTCTCGCGCCGGTGAGTCTCGCCGCCAGCGCAGATCGCAGCGTCGCCGCCGGGCTCCGCGCCCGTGACGAGCTGCGCACCGTGCGCCTGCTGTTCGACGCCGAGCTGGCCGACGGCAGCCTCGCGCCGGCCGCGCTCGACGCCTGGGCGGTGCGCCGCGCCGCCCGCGCCCGCCCGGTGCCGCGTCCGCGCCTGCGGCTGGCGCAGGACGTCGCGCGCAAGCTCGGCCGGCTCGACTGGGAGCGGGCCGTCGCGCAGCCGCTGGGACAGGCCCGCCGCGCGGTCCTGGGCGCGGCCGCCGCCGCCCCGCCGCGCTTCCTCGTGCGCGTCGACGAGTTCCCCCACTACCAGGCGTGGGACGAGCCCGAGCGCTTCGGCGGCGAGCGCTTCGCCCGCTTCCACGAGCTGATGGGCGCCGCGCGCGTGCCGTACCTGATCGCCGTCACCCCGCGCCTCAGCAGAGCGCCGCTGTCGCCGGCCGAGACGCGCTCGCGCGCGCTGGACGCCGGCGAGCTGGCGCAGCTCGCCGAGCTGGCGGCGGCCGCCGACGTCACCGTCGCGCTGCACGGGCGCGACCACCGCACCCGCTTCGCCAACCCGCGCCAGCACTCCGAGCTGTGCGGGCTGACGCCGGCCGACGCCGCCGCGCTGCTCGACGACGCGCTCGCCCAGCTCGCCGCCCACGGCGTCGAGCCGGAGATCTTCGTGCCGCCCTACAACCGCTTCGACGCCGCCCACCTGGAGCTGCTGGCCGAGCGCTTCGCCGTCGTCTGCGGCGGCCCGGAGTCGATCGGCACGATCGGCTTCCGCCGCTCGCCGGTCTGGTTCCACGACGCCGTCCACCTGCCGGGCTACGCGCCGCTCTACGGCCACGCGCGCGAGGTGCTGCCGGCGGCCGAGCGCGCGCTCGCCGCGCGCGACGGGCTGTGGACCCCGATCGTCCTGCACTGGGGCTGGG